>JACPZZ010000029.1 GCA_016195275.1 Candidatus Aenigmatarchaeota archaeon
CGAAGTTGGTTTGAGTGCAACATACCTGTGCCACCGAAGCGCGGTTGACGGAAACTGGAAATGGGAAACACAGGCTGTTGTGCAGGCAGAGGTTGAAAGCGATATATCTGTTTCAGGGATTTGTTCTGATAATTACGACAATAACTGCAACGGGTATATAGATTCTGCGGATGCGAACGATTGCAAAGCGCCTGTTTCTGTCCTCGATTCTGTGGAAGGCGACAGCGCGGCTCCGTTTTTCGATACCATCAACGACGGAACAACAACGGTCAAATTGGCTGTTAATGATTTCCCGGTTGATACCAGCGAAGTCAGATGCAAATGGTATGTTTTGGAGTCAGGCTACGATGCTGATACGGGTGTTAATTGCGCAAACCCTGACGTATCAAATTTTGTATTTTGCACTTTTGATCCGCTCGGTGATTCCGAAGGGTCTCACACAGGATATGTCGCATGCATTGACGAAAATCTAAACGGTCAGCCTTACACTGACGGCGTTTCGTCCAGGACTTCCAAAAAAATCGACTGGACCGGCGACTGGACCGGACCTGCAGCAAGCTTTGCGAATCCGCCAGACCCGACTGGTGTTCCGTATGATATTGAAATCGGCTTGTCAGACGCGTTTGCGGGCGTTGACAAGAGCACTGTAAAAATATTTGTCAGCAACAACGGCGGCGCTGATACAGACATAACATCGTCGGTTTCTGTTTCAGGCAACTGCCAGAACGCGGGGGTGAACTGCGCATACAAACGCACTATAATCAAAGGGGGCGCGGAAGCGGCGGATGGAACGCATAAATTGACAGTAACTTCAAAGGACAACTTAGGAAATTCGCAGCAAGCACCAAACACGTACACTTACATAGTGTCAACATGCAATTTGGATTCTGCTTCAATCGCGCCTTCGGCGGCGTGTAATAAAGCGTTGAACATGTGTTCGGCAGCAGGTGCGGCATGTGCTGGCGGAAACGCGATCGATGTCACTGCGGGATACACGGGGCTGAATTGCCCGACATCATTCACGGTCCAGGTTGACGCAAAATCTGCTGATAACTTGTGCAATGTGCAGGGCTCGGGCGGGCAGATGGCAGGAATAAGCATAACCTGTTCCAACCCGACGCCAAAGTCTACACAGCAAACATGCACAGGAACATGGAATTTGCCGAATCCTGTTCCTCCGGCATGCCAGGGAAAAGCCATAACAGCAAAAAGCGGGGTGTGCGACGCGTCCATCGACGGGGTTTACTGTGCAACTCCCACCGGTTCTTTCGGCGCGTGCTATGATACAACTGTACCAATTACATCAATAACAGTTAATAGTGGTAGTGATTTTTCATCCTCGCGGACAATAACCGCAACATCATTGTCAGGCAAGGACAACACATACGGTTTGAATTCCTGCATATTGGGCTGGGCCGATGCGGTAACGACTACGAAAACGTGCGGCGGTTCTGTCGGCGAGGAATGCGCAAGCTTATTTTCGGCGGCAGAAAAGCAGCACACCTATGGGACAGACAGCGCATCTGTCGCTGATAAAATTTCCACGTTCAGCTGCACAAACAAAAACACCGTAACTGGAAGCACGTCAGATTCTATAACAGTGTGCAGCAGCATAGCCGACGCTTCGAATTTGCTGGCTTATGATTCCGCGTCAAAGACAACAACATTATCCGCATCCGCATGGCAGCGGGACAGCACGCCGTATTTTGAGTGGACCGCTGTAACGTCGCTGTGCGGCGTCACGTATGATGTGCAAGTCGATTCGAACCCTGCGACAACGATAACCACGAATTCATACGCACCTGTCGGTTCGTTGTCAGACGCCAAACACACATTCACGGTCACGTCAAAGGACGGGAATAATTTAAGATTGGCGGGAACAGCGCAAACATTCAACCTGTGGGTCGATACAGCAGCGCCGACAACGTCTATTGATGAAACGATTCCGGCGTGGTTCACTACCGAACCGAACCTTCACCTGTCCTGTTCCGACAGTCCGGCGGGCGAGAATTCCGGCTGTGGGACAACCCGATACTGCACAGGTTCAGGCTGCGCGCCGGGCACGAATTATAATCCTGCAACAGGAATAACAATCTCATCCAGCACGGTTCTCGGCTATAGTTCAAGCGATAATGCAGGCAACAATGAAATCACGAGCTACACAACAATAAATGTTGATACAACGCCGCCGTCTGCTGTTACCGTATCAGACAGCGGCGCGTTCACAGCATCAACGACAACGCTAACCGCTACATGGACAACCTCGGAGGATGCGCAATCGGGAATATCCTTGTACCAGTATGCTGTCGGGACAACATCTGGCGGGACGGATATCAGAGGTTTTACAGATGTGGGGCTCGCGACTTCAGCGACTATTACAGGCTTGGCTTTGCTGAATGAAAACACCTATTACATTACAGTAAGATCAAAGAACGGCGCCGGATTGTTCAGCACGCCGGCTTCAACTGACGGTATAACCGTAGATACTGAAGGACCTACAGGCGTTAATGCCGTAACAGTGGAAAATTCTTTTGGAAGCTATTCGTCAAGCCCATTCGCGGCATTTACAGGCAGCATTGCGGATGCGTTGTCAGGCGTAAATAGAGGGACATGCGGATATACAATAGATGACAGTGTATGGGGTGCCGCAATATGGAATGCTACTGACAGCAGTTGCAAAGAATCGGATATTGCCTGTACTGACGGCCAATCGCTTACGGTTAAGATGCGCGTATCCGATAATCTTGATACCTATTCAGCAACATCGCCTGCAATAAGTAAAATATGCGACGCCACAACGCCTGTTATCGAGTCAATAATTCCTGGTACCGGGGAAACGCGCCGTACTTCGTCCAAAGACGTAGGATTTTCTGTTACAGCCAAGGATGCCAAATCGGGAATGTCGGCAATTGAATGGATTCTATTTGTCAATGATGTGGACAAGGGGTCATTATTTAAGAAATGTGATGGCGGCACAGGCGTTTCGGTTACATGCACGTTTCAGTCCGGCCTGACCGAGATGACCTCCTGTGCATCGCAGAGTTCGCCTGAAACATGCAGTTTTGCGCCCAAGTCTGGTAAAAGTTATTGGCTTTCAGTTGAAGCTCAAACAGGTTCCGGTACAGGGACAATATCGTTGGAAATGGCGAGTCCAGGAGATACTGTAGAGACAACTGATACCGCAGTAGTGACTCCTGCGCCAACCGGGTTTACGTGCGCTGATGCAACAGACCTTGGTTCGATCAGCCCAGGCGGAACTATTTCGCAATCAACTAATAATTTGGATGCCAGCAGCCTTGTAAATAAACAATTGTTCAAATTCACTACAAACGCAGACACGGCGTTAACGTTAACACTTACGTCTCCTGATGGCGCGGATTTCGATGCGAAGATTTACTATGGAGATTGTCCAAATGTGAAAAATGGTGATAAAATACGTGTGGACATCTTAGCTGGTGATCATGTAGATACGTGGTCTGATGTTGCATCGTCCGGCGAATGGATCATCGATTTTGATATCCCAGGAGTCTCAGATATATCGCCCACTGTTGCTACGTTTAACGTGCAAACAAATTATTCTGCGGTGGCTAAGTCTCAAACTGGCAAAACAATAGTATCGTGTGATCTTTTGGTAAATGGGGTTAAAGTTGATGATATGGTTCTGACAGCCGGAACTGCAGAAGATGGTACGTGGACAGGACGGTATACAATAACCTCGCCGGCAATTATTTTCATGAGGGCGCAATGCACAGACAGCGCCGGCAATAAAGGTGATGGTTTAGATGTTTTGGTATCATTGGCCACAGATTTAAAAAGCGGCGTGAACCTTCTTATAGACAAGCCTCCAGTATTTTCACAACCTCTGTTTAAAAGCCTCCCTCCGGTACGAATCATTAAAAGCCTTTCTACAAGGGTTATAACTGAAATCAAAAGCCTCCCTCCGGTGTCTCGAGACATACCTCATGCACTTATGCTACCTATCACACGTACTCATTCTAAAATCACAAACCAGTCCTCAAAAAACATATCTTCTCAGTTATTACCTATCTCTCAAATCCTTAAAAGCCTCCCTCCGGTGTCAGAAAACATATCTTCTCAACTATTACCTATTTCCGAAATCAAAAGCCTCCCTCCCGAATCTGTAATTATCGTCAATCTAGAAAAAGGTGACATCACAAATATAACAGCTTATTACAAATTACTTGGCGAAGCCCCGGAAAGAGAGGCTATAAAGGGAGCGAAATGTTGGATATCTGCCAGTAATTTCAATGACCCGGCAAAAGGCATAGTTGGAGCAAATCTGAAAGGTTTGGATAACGGCTACTACACATATTCATTCGAAGCTCCAACGATCTCTGGTTTATATGGTTATACGGTTTCATGCGCTAAAAGAGGTTATCAAACCAGCTCTAATTCAGGCTCTTTTTTTGTATTAGGATGTGAAGGAGTGGTATGCATTAAAGTCACGCCTAAGGATACTGCAGCAATACTCACACTGGGAAAAACGCAAACAATAAGCCTTCAATTAAAGAACAGGGCAGACGATACTCGGAAATATTCGATATCGCTGATTTCTTCGGACCCTAAGGTGCTGACAGAGATATCGCCTACCCAAATAACATTAGCAAACGGTGAAATAAAAACAGTAAAAGTTTTGCTTACTTCACTGGTACTGGATGAGCGACAGATAATACAGAACATAAAAGTCGAGAATATCGCTACTAATGCTGATTTTGAAGTATCGTCTATAAGAATAGCAATAGCCATAAGCACGCTTCCTGAAATAGGCGCTGTTGAAGTGGTTGCGATTTTTGCGCTAGCAGCGCTTATCGTCTACCTGAAATCCAAAAACAAAAAACACGCAAAAAAGAGTGGTAAGAGAAGGCGATAACCACCATGCCACTCGCTGTTACCCATGTTTTATTGACAGTGATAGCCGTGGACCTTTACAGGGATTATGTCACAAAGCATAAGAAATATTTCACACTGCATACGATTTTCGTGGCAGGAGTTGCAGGCTTGCTTCCGGATATCGACATACCATTGACCTGGGTTTTAAACGTTTTGATCCCGGGTTCAATGCCTGCAATATTAGCGCACGGCGGTTTGACGCACACGCCTTTTTTTGGGCTCGTTTTTTTGTTGCCGGCGTTCTACCTTTGGAAGGATAAGGAACATAAAAAAGCGATGTATTTTTTCGTGATAACATTCGGAGTCTTATTTCATATATTTTTAGACTTTTTGCTTGGCGGCGGCATGCGCGAGGGTATAATGGTTTTTTGGCCTTTGTCGGCGGATACGTTCAAAATACACATCCTGTCAAAACTCGGACTTGTTGATGTGCCGCAGGGGCTTGACGCCCTGATACTCCTTTTATGGCTCTACCGCGAGGAAAGAAGGCATAAAATCAAGGATTTCATATAAATTTACGGATTTTTCAACAAAGCCACGTCTGCCGAAAACCTTAAATATACGCTATATTATAATATGGTCTGGCTGGCGGCCAAAGCGGAAGGGAAACATCCGTACCCATATCGAACACGGCAATTAAGACTTCCTGCGATCTAAGCTGTAGTTGGATGCAATATCCTGCGAAACTTAGGACGCTGCCTGCCGCCTTTTTAAAAAAAGGTCAAGTAAAAATGTTCATCCGCCGGTGGTAAATTATTATAAAAAAATCTGATTTGGTTGCAATTTCTGTTAAGCAAAGCCTGGGTAGTGTAGCGGTCTACCACGCGGGACTGTCAAATAAAATCCCTTTCTTTTTCGAAGAAAGGTCTTTTAAACAAAGGAAACCTTTGGTTCCCTTGCACAGTTTTGCTGTTGCAAAACCTGTGACCCCAAAGAAAACGAACGATCATACAGGGAAAGATAGACCGGTAAGAAAACCGCAGGTTTTCTTGCGGTACAGAACTCCCGTAACCCGGGTTCAAATCCCGGCCCAGGCGCCAAACCATATATTAGAAAACCATTCAGGTTTTCTAATTGAGAAAACCGCGGGTTTTTCCAATCACCAGAAAGATTACATGAAACATTCAAAACGAACCGAAAATGCAATATCAAAATTAAATTTGATGTTCGATTCGTTTTACGGGCCCGTAACTCAGCCTGGTAGAGTATCGGGCTTTTAAGCGAGTTGTCGGATGAAACAGGAAGTAAACTGAAGTATACCAATGGTATGCTTCGGTCTGAACCTGTTTCGATCAGCAAAAGTTTAAAAGAGCTGAGACCGTTCAAACTTTGAGACAAAGTTTGATCAAAGGGGGCGGTTTATGATCAAAAATCAAAACAGATATGAAAAATCAGAAATAATTGATATCAGTTTTGATTTTACGTAAAGAAACCCGAGAGTCGTGGGTTCAAATCCCGCCGGGCCCAAAATTCGGAGAGGTTGGAATGAAAGAAGAGATCAAAATCACGAGCCATTTTGTTGTACCAAAACATGAGATATTGACGCCGGATGAAATAAAAGTTCTTCTGGACAAGTTCAAAATTTCCATAAACCAGTTACCCAGGATTGCGGAAGACGATGTTGTAGTAAAAGAAATAGGGGCCAGTGTAGGCGATGTCCTTAAAATTACAAGAGCTTCGCTTACGGCAGGCGTTTCCCAGTATTACCGGTTGGTTGTGAGGGAACAGCTATGAATTCTAAGTTATTAATGGGTTCGTTTGCGAAAGAAAGAGGATTTGTAAAATACCAACTGGAGTCTTTCAGCGATTTTGTAAGTTTCAGACTCCAAAAAATCATCACGCAGATAAACGAGATAAAACCTGAAGTTCCTGAATTAAACCTGAAAATAAAACTGGGTAAAATAAAGCTGGGCAAGCCTTCGGTAAAAGAGGCGGACGGCGCTGTAAGAACCGTTTTCCCGATGGAAGCCCGTTTGAGAAATTTAACTTATGCGGCGCCGCTTTTTGTCGAGATGACGCAGGTCATCAACGACATAGAAGAAAGGCCTGTGATGGTCCATATCGGAGATTTGCCTGTGATGGTAAAATCCGGATTGTGCTCCACTACGGGACTTTCGGAACAGGAGTTGGTCGATGTAGGAGAAGACCCTCAGGATCCGGGCGCATACTTTATAGTAAACGGAACCGAACGTGCACTGGTTTTGGTGGAGGAAATATCCCCGAACAGGATAATATTGGAAAAGAAAGAGGGGAGCGTGACCGGCGTAGCCAGAATAAATTCAGAAAAAGATGGTTTCGTGCAGAGGCATATAGTAGAGATGAAGCAGGACGGCATAATCACGGCTTCTTTTGCAAATGTGCATAAAATACCTATCATAATCTTGCTCAAGGCATTGGGCTTGGAGACGGACAAAGACATCATATCGTCCGTATCCAGCGACGCCCAGGTGGGAGAGGAATTTTATCCGAACATTTACGAGAGCGATGTGAAAAAAGTAGAGGACGCTCTGGACGGGATAGGAAAACATTTGAAGGTCGCTCCGGAATACAGAAAGTCCAGGGCCGAACAGGTGATAGATCGTTACTTATTGCCTCATATAGGCCAGAAACCCGAGAACAGGCTAGAAAAGGCAAAATATCTTTCAAAAGTTGCCAAGAAGCTAATAGACCTGAAGATGGGAAAGGTTGTAGAGGACGATTTAGACCATTATTCCAACAAGAGATTGAGGATGTCCGGCGATCTGCTTGAATTGTTGTTCAGGTCAATACTCCTTGGAAGATGGGGGTTGATAACAAGAATCTGTTACAATTACCAAAAGCTTGCCAAGAGAGGAAAAGTTCCTTCGGTCCAATCCGTAGTGGAATCGAATGTGTTGACAAACCAATTGGCATCCTCGCTGGCAACAGGAGCCTGGGTAGGCGGACGAACCGGCGTTTCACAAAGACTCGAAAGGGGAAATTTCATAAGGACGCTTTCACATTTACGCAATGTATTATCACCGTTGACGACAACGCAGGAACATTTCGAGGCAAGAGAACTGCATTTGACGCACTGGGGTCGTTTATGCCCGTCAGAAACGCCTGAAGGGCCGTCTATCGGATTGAGAAAATACCTTTCGATAATGGCCGAAGCGACGCCGGGTATGAATGAAAAAGAAAGCAAAGATCTGTTGGATTCGCTGAATATAGAAAACCCTGTTTGATATTTATGGCCGACATATACTTCAATGGAAAATTTGTAGGAACCTCCGGTAAAGGGGAGAAATTTGTAGAAGATGTGAGAAAAAAGAGAAGAGCGGGTTTGCTGCCTCAAAAAATGAACATAGTATACTACAAAGAGTTCGATGAAATTCGCATCAACAGCGATTCCGGAAGATTGCGCAGGCCTTTGGTGATAGCTGAAAAAGGAAAGCCCAAATTAACGGATGAGCACCTGAAAAAATTGGAAGCCGGGGAAATTTCCTGGAACGATCTTCTAAGCAAGGGCATCATAGAATTTTTGGATGCCGAAGAGGAGGAGAATGCGTACATAGCGCTCACCGAGAAAGACCTGAACGAAGAGCATACGCACGTTGAGATAAGCCCAAGCATAATACTCGGCATTTCCGCATCATTGATTCCTTTTGCAGAACACAACAGAGGAGACCGTGTAAATTACGGCGCAAAAATGACAGGACAGGCCATAGGAATGTACGCGTCAAATTTTTTGATGCGAACAGACACTAAAGCGAACCTGATGATATACCCGCAAGTCCCGCTGGTGAGGACTGAAAGTTCGGACATAGTAGGCTTGACAACGCACCCTGCCGGGCAAAATCTGGTAATCGCAGTCATGCCGTACGGAGGTTACAACATGGAAGACGCTTTGGTGATAAACAGGGGGGCTGTAGACCGAGGCATGTTGAGATCAGTTTATTTCAGGATATACGAAACTGACGAAAAGAAGTACTGGGGAGGCCAGGAAGACGAGATCCGCATACCTGATCCTACGGTGCGCGGCTACAAATCCGAAGAAGATTACAAGCGTCTCGGAGAAGACGGCGTGATAAACCTTGAAACCCCTGTTACTTCGGGCGATGTGCTTATCGGAAAAATATCGCCTTTACGTTTCTTAGGCACTGTGGAAGAATTCATGACAGGCATAGAAAACAGGAGGGAATCTTCGGTTACTGTAAGGCACGGTGAAAAGGGAATCGTGGAAAAAATAATGATTTCAGAGTCTGCGGACGGCAACCGTCTGATAAAAGTTTCTGTAAGGGACGAGAGGATCATAGAAATAGGCGACAAGGTGTCTTCGCGCCACGGACAGAAAGGCGTTGTAGGACTCCTGGTTAATCCTGAAGACATGCCGTTCACGGAATCCGGAGTCGTTCCCGACGTGCTTTTCAACACGCATTCGATACCGTCAAGGATGACAATGGGACAATTGCTGGAAATGATCACAGGAAAAACTTCGGCAGTCACGGGTGAATATTACGACGCTACAGGGTTCACGGGCGTGGATGAAAATTATATCAGAGAAACGCTGGGTAAATTAGGATTCCGGGAAGATGGGAAGGAAATTTTGTACGACGGAAAGACCGGGAAACAGTACGAAGTTATGATATTTACCGGTGTCGCGTATTACCAAAAGCTCGATCATATGGTTGCGAACAAGATACACGCAAGATCAAGGGGGCCTGTTGCGCTTTTGACAAAACAGCCTACTGAAGGACGCGCAAAGGAAGGCGGTTTGCGTCTTGGTGAAATGGAAAAAGACTGCATAATAGCGCACGGAGCTGCAATGGTGCTGAAGGAAAGATTTGATTCGGACAAATACATGGTGGCGGTTTGTGAAAATTGCGGGCTGATTGCCATGAACGACCGTACAAAGAATAAACTCGTGTGTTCACTGTGCAGCGAATCGAAGATAAGCTGGGTGGAAATGTCTTACGCATTCAAGCTCATGCTTGAAGAGCTGAAATCGCTTTTGATTTACCCGCGCGTGGAAGTCGGGGATCATAAAAGCCCGAGTTAAGTGGTTAATATGGCAGACATGAAAGAAGTTCAGAGCATTGAATTTGGCGTTTTGTCACCTAAAATGATATTGAAAATGTCTACGGTGAGGATTGCGCGTGCCGAATTGTACGACCCGGACGGGTATCCAATAGACGGCGGCGTGATGGATCCGAGAATGGGTGTTATCGATCCCGGATTAAGGTGCAGGACGTGCGGTGGTTCTGTCGGCGATTGCGGCGGGCACTTCGGTTATCTGGAGCTGGCAAGGCCTATAGTTCATGTTTTGTACGCCAAATTCGTTTACAAGCTGCTGAAAGTAATATGCAGAAAATGCGGCAAGCTGCTAACAGGCATCAGGGAAAAAACTTCTCTCAAGGAAGTAATGAAAACCGCGAATAAAAAATGCCAGGGTTGCGGCGAAGAGCAGGGTGAAATAAAATTCGAAAAGCCGTATTCATTCTGGGAGGATAAGGCTCCTTTAAATCCCATGTCGATCAGGGAAAGATTCGAGAAAACGCCTGACGAAGACCTTGAATTGATCCGCGTAAGGATAAGGCCGGAATGGCTGATCATAACTATATTGCCTGTGCCCCCGGTTACGGTTAGGCCAAGCATAACACTGGAAACCGGTGAGCGCTCAGAAGACGATTTGACTCATAAACTGGTTGACATAGTCAGGATAAACCAGAGGCTGAAGGAGAACATAGACATAGGCGCCCCGGACTTTATCATTGAAGACTTGTGGGAATTGTTGCAATACCACGTTTCGACATTCTTTGACAATGAATTAACAGGCGTTCCTCATGCAAGACACAGGTCAGGGCGCGGGTTGAAAACTCTTGTACAGAGATTGAAGACTAAAGAAGGGCGATTCAGAAGCAACCTTGCAGGCAAGCGTGTGAATTTCTGCGCCAGAACCGTCATCTCCCCGGACAATAACATAGACATAGACGAGGTTGGCGTACCCGAAATTATCGCAAAGGAGTTAACAATTCCGTCTCGTGTCACGGATTTCAATATAGCAATGGTCAAAGAAGTCGTGAAAAACGGTCCCAATGTGTGGCCGGGTGCAAATTATGCAATTAGGCCGGACGGGAGAAAGAAAAAGATCACCGAAGAAAGCAGGAACGAAATTGCGGAAGAGATAGTCAATGGGTGGATAGTAGAAAGGCATCTGCAAAACGGCGATATAGTTTTATTCAATCGCCAACCTTCGTTGCACAGAATGTCCATAATGGCCCACCGCGTGAAGGTGATGCCTTATCGTACTTTCAGATTAAATTTGTGCGTTTCACCGCCCTACAACGCAGACTTTGACGGGGATGAAATGAACTTGCACGTCCCGCAGACCGAGGAGGCACAGGCGGAAGCGATGCTTTTGATGCAAGTCCAGAACCAGGTTCGTTCTCCGAGATTCGGAGGGCCGATAATTGCGCCGAAAAACGATCACATATCAGGACTCTTTTTGTTAACGAGAAAAGAAACTATAATGACAAAGGAAGAAGCTGCACAGATTTTGGCTTATGCGGGCATAGACGCAGAGTTGCCGGACAAGGAAAAAATCGCCGGCAAGGAAGTGTTTAGTTTGCTGCTGCCCAAGACGCTAGACATTGAATTCCAATCCACGTGGCATAAAGGAAAAGCCGAGAAGGAGGAAGATTCAAACGTAGTTATCAAAGACGGCAAACTGGTAAAAGGTGTGATTGACAAAAGCGCTGTAGGATCGGAAGAGGGCGCGATCATAGATAAAATAGATAAGGTCAGCACGCCGCAGGAAGTCAGTGACTTCATAAATAAAGTTTCAAGACTCGGTACCGCCATGCTCGATACAAGAGGATTTACAGTCGGTATATCCGACAACGACCTTTCCGACGAGGCGAAGAAGCTTGTGAGTAAAGCGATCAAAAAGGCCGAAGAGGATGTCGCAGACCTGATAGACCAATATAACAAAGGCAAACTGGAAGGTTTGCCTGACAGGTCCCTGAACGCATCGCTGGAAGTTTACATAATGCAAAGGCTTGCAAAGGCCGTAAACGAGTGCGGCGAGATTGTAAGCTCCCACGTACCGGAAAACGACACGATATTCATGGCCCGCACAGGAGCGAGGGGTTCGCTGGTTAACGTAACACAAACAGCGGCTTGCATAGGACAAGAAACCGTATTGGGACAAAGGATACACCGCGGTTATCTGAACAGGACACTGCCTCATTTCAAGAAAGGGGATTTGTCGCCAATTTCACACGGCTTTGTCGGAACGAGCTTCAAAGCAGGATTGACGCCTTTTGAGTTTTTTTGGGACTCATTGAACGGCCGTGAAGGGCTCATGGACAAATCGCTGAGAACAAGACACAGCGGTTACATGGAACGCCGTCTCGTAAACGCCCTGCAAGACCTAAAGGTAAAATACGACATGACTGTGCGCGACCTTACAAATTCCATTGTTCAATTTGTCCCGGGAGAGGACGGAATAGATCCGGCAAAATCCAACTGGGGTAAATTTGATGTCGATAACTTCGTAAACATGGAGGTTTCCAAAGATGATTGAACTGCCCAAGTCGATACTTGAAAAAGCTGAAAAGATATTCGAGGAAAAAAAGATACCACAGAATAAAAGGGACGAGATACTTGAAAACCTGAAAAAGGCTTACAAGATGTATTTGTACGAACCGGGCGAAGCCATAGGCATAGTTTCGGCGCAATCCATTTCCGAGCCAGCAACGCAGATGTCACTTGACGCGGGCGAAAAGGTCATAATCAAGAATATGGACAGGATAAAAATCTCTGAAATAGGAAAATTCACTGACACAGTGATGAATGCTTTCGGTTTCGTGTCCCACGATGACTGGGACATCTGTGAGCTTGGTGGCATGTACGTTTATGTGCCGAGCATAAGCCAGGACGAGAAAATCGAATGGAAGCGCGTGCTCGCCTGCAGCAGGCATGAATCGCCGGAAAAATTGCTGAAAATAAAAACCATGTCAGGGCGGGAAATAACAGCAACAGACTCTCATTCGTTTGTAATAAGAAAGGACAACAGCATCGTTGCGATATCGGGCAAAGACTTGAAGGCAGGTGAAAGAATACCCACAATAAAGCTGCTTCCTGAAAACTGCATCCATTCGGTAGATTTGGCTGCGATAGCCGGAAAGGAATTTGCAAATGCAAAAAAGCCGTTGCCCCGGAACTTCGAACTCGGTGAGATCGAAGGTTTCATGTTCGGTGCTTATTTATCAGAAGGAAACAGCACTCAGAATTTTGTAAGCATATCCAATACAGACGGAAATTTCCTTCAGAAGATCAGGCTTTTTGCGGCTAAATACGGTCTTACATATAACGAATACGACAATTTCAGGGGCTTTGCTAAGGGGCATGACATCCATGTCAATTCCGTATTGTTATCCTCGGTGCTGGCAAAAACCTGCGGAAAGGGCTCTGCCAACAAAAGGGTGCCGGATTTTGCGTACAGCGCAGACGAAAATTTTGTCTCAGGTTTATTGCGCGCCTACTTCGACGGCGATGGAAGCGTATCGGTCGACAGGGATGCTATAAGAATATCCTCCAATTCGGAAGAACTTATTGATGGAATCGCATTGCTCCTTAACAGGTTCGGAATCTTTTCCCATAAGGGCAGAGGAAAACAGTCCACGCTTTCGATATTGGCCAGATATGCTGTTATTTTCAGGGAAAAAATAGGCTTTGTTTCAGGAGACAAGCCGACAAGGCTGGATGAATTGTGCAGCAAATATGCGGACCAAAAACAGGATTTTGTAGAATTGGTCGGGGGATTTGGGGATCTGCTGGTTAAAGCGGCAAAGAAACTTGGCTATCCCACCAGATATGTAAATAGTTTTACAAATAGGCAAAAAATAGGAAAGTCCGCACTTCTAAGATACATCGTTCTGTTCGACCAGATGGCAAAGGAGAAAAAACTGAACATAAACGAAGAGCTGGGTGTGATGAAAAGGATGTACGCCTCGGATGTTGTATGGGACGAGATTGTGGAAATTATCGAAGTTGAACCTTCCTCGAAATTCGTCTACGACCTCACTGTTGAAGGGACAGAAACGTTCACAACTTTCGACGGGATAGTCACGCATAACACGATGAGATCTTACCACGTTGCAGGATCAGCAGGTATCCGCGTAACTTTGGGTCTTCCCAGATTGATGGAAATCTTTGATGCGCGACGCACACCAACCACGCCAATGATGATCATCTACCTAGAAAAGCAGTACCAGTCGAAAGAAAAGGCGAGAGACGTGGCTGCGAAAATAAAAGAAGTGCGGATAGAGGAAATGGTCACCGACGACGTTATAGATCTGCTTAATTCGCAACTGGAATTAAAAATAGACCTGAAAAAAGCGTCTATGTTTGGGTTGGACAAGGAAAAAATTATCGATGGTCTCAAGAAAAACACGAAAGACATCGTGATAAAGTCCCATGAGGACAAAATAATAATCTCCACTAAAAAAGAGGAGGTTTCAATAAGGGAAATGCAAAAGCTGAAGGTAAAAATACTTGACATGCACCTTTACGGTATTAAAGGCATACAGCAGGTTGTCGTAAAGAAGGAGGGGGATGAATGGGTATTGAACACGCTCGGATCCAACCTGAAAAAAGTCATGGCCGTTGAAGGCGTTGACGCAACCAGAATAGAAACCAATGACATACACGAAGTCGCAAAAACTCTGGGCATAGAAGCCGCCCGTTCAATAATAATCAAGGAAGCTTCAAGGACACTTGGAGAACAGGGATTGGAAGTGGATATACGCCATATAATGCTTGTTGCGGACGCGATGACGGCTACGGGAAAAATACAAGCGATAGGCCGTTACGGGGTTGCGGGGTCAAAAGGTTCTGTTCTTGCGCGTGCAGCTTTCGAAGAGACCATAAAACATCTTACTGCCGCCTCAATCAGGGGAAGAAAGGACAGATTTAACGGTGCCATAGAAAACGTGATGGTCGGTAAACTGGTTCCGATAGGCACGGGGATGTTCGATCTTGCAATGAAGGTTGAAGAAGAGGAAAAGAAATGAGAGAGATAAGAAAAGAGCTGAAAAATGCCTTGGAAAAGGGGAAAGTGGCCATCGGGACAAAGGAATCCCTGAAGGCTGCTGGCAACGGCAAGGCAAAAACGCTTGTTTATGCTGCAAATTGCCCCTCTGAAATAAGAGCAAGGCTGAAAAAGGCGGCTGTGACGCATAAAATCGAGGTCGAACAATTCGACGGAAATTCTGTGGAACTTGGAACCATGTGCGGCAAGCCTTTCGCGGTTTCCGTACTCGCTTTCTGATTATGAAAAGGATGTTGCCATGATGAAACTGGACACCGAAGCCATAAAGGCGATGAATTTTTTCGAGAAATACACGAGAGTTCACGCACGTGATTGTGTAATAGAAACGGGTAGTATAATATTCATAGTTGACGAGGGTAAGGCGGGCAAGGCCATAGGTAAAAAAGGCCTTACCATAGCGGAACTGGAAAAAAAATTCAACAAAAGGATAAGAATATTCGAGTGGTCGGACAATCTTGAAAAATTTGTGGGTAACCTTGCCCCCCAGGCCAAATCGGTAAAACTTGAACAAATAAAAGATAAAAACATACTTACTATAAGCGTTGATGCCAGCAGGCGGGGCCTGCTAATAGGGAAAGGCGGCGCCAATATCAACAGGATAAAGGCATTGTTGAAAAGATACCACACTATAGACGAGATAAAATTGCAGCAATGAACAAATTTAAATGCTGCAGTATCAAATGGTTTACAACGGTTTGTGATACATATGGGAGAATTTTCGGCCAGGAAAATAAAGAAAAATAAACAAAGACTCAGATGGAAAGATATTAGATACAGGGCTAGAAAACTCCAATTCTGGAAAAAAGACCCGCTTGAGGGATCGCCGCAGGCGCGCGGAATTGTGTTAGAAAAGCGTGTAGTTGAACAAAAACAGCCGTCTTCAGGCCTTATCAAGGCTGTCAGGGTTCAGATTGTCAAAAATGGCGTCGGTGTAACGGCTTGGGTTCCGGGAACTGGTGCGATTGATAAGGTAAACGAACACGATGAAGTTGTTATCGAAGGTGTCGGCGGTTCTCAGGGCGGTCCGATCGGCAAGCAATGGGGCATAAAATTCACAGTCGTCAAGGTTAACGGCGTTGCGCTGAAAGAACTGGTTTCTGGAAAAAAACAGAAGCCGACGAGGTAACAGCTTCAGTTAACATAGAAGTGATTTGATGGAAGATAAAAACATTGAAAATCCGGTTCCGAGCAACGAAACTGTAGATGTGCCTTTGTCCAACGAGGTTGTAAAAGAGAAAAAAGAAGAAGTCAAAACCAAGAAAAAGCCGAAATATGCGGCCAAGTTCTTATTATTCGGGCGCTGGGACCCTTCCAACATCGAAGTTAAAGACAGGGGTCTGGCTGTTTATATGACACTCAGGCCTGTTCTTATCCCGAGAAATTACGGACGCCACGCAGGCAGGAAATTCCACAAGCTGGACATGAATATTGTTGAGAGGTTAATGAACAAAATGATGATTCCGGGTCACAAAAGCAGGAAACACGTTCTCACATCAGGGGCAGCGGGCGGGAAAAGCGAACGTGTAATGAGACTCACCAGAGAAATTTTTTCAAAAATAGAACAGCAGACAAAACTAAATCCCATCCAAGTTTTAGTGACTGCTATAGAGAACGTTGCATTGCTTGAAGAGATAACGGCGTACCAAATGGGCGGCATAATGGTGCGCAAGGCTGTTGTTACGTCCCCGCAAAGGCGTATAGACTGGGCTTTGCGCCTGATAACGCAAGCCGCTTACCAGAAATCGTTCAACAACAAAAAGAGCATAGCCGATGCGATGGCTGCGGAGATACTGGCGTGCTATAATAGGGATGTGCAGAATTCAAACGCTATGAGAGAGCGCGAAAGAATAGAACGTGAAGCGGAAGGTGCAAGATAATAGTTGATCCGGCTTTTGTGCCCGTTTTTTGGGTTCTGTAACAGCTTCTACAATGTTCTTCCCACAGGTATGGAAAGCTTGGACAACAAAAAAACCAAGGACCTTTCATGGCTGACTATTATGATAGGCACGCTTAACGGGTTTTTCTGGGTCGTTTATGGCTTGTTGAAATCTGACCCGTTCATATACGTTACGAATGTATTATTGTTCACCGCGACGGCTCTTTTGGTCGTACTAAAGAAAAAATACGACCCTAATAAATAGCGCTGATTTTAAAAAGTTAAATATACAAGACTCAAAAGTAAAAAAGGCAATGTTTTATGGCCAAAATGGACATGACCGAAAGGATAAAGCAAGTGATGTATCACTCCGAAATGATCAGGAACATTGCCATCATAGCCCATATTCACCACGGGAAATGTGTATCTCCCGAAGCTAGAATATCGTTGGCTGATGGAAATTTCGTAAAAGCTGAAAATTTATTTAATGATTACTCAAAACTAGGAAAAGTCGTAAAAAAGGGCGCCGAGACCGTAATAGATATTGAAAACATTGGACTCAATGTATTCAGTCTTAATAAGAAAACTCTCAAAGTAGAGAAAAAACCCATAAAATATCTTTGGAAATTGCAAGGCGGGGATGTATTAAACGTAGAAGTGAAAAATGGCTCTTCAATAAAAACTACGCCCGAACATAAATTCCTAGTTTTTTCTAACGGAATAAAAGAAAGATCAGCAGAGGAATTGAAAGAAGGGGATTTTATAGTCTGTGCCAAAAAAACAGAAAATTATACTGCTACGACTGAAGAGATGAAGTTTCATATATTGCAGAACTTAAGCACCGATATAGGATTCTATGGCACATTAAACACAAAATTTGCAAAGAATATCAGAGATAAAATCTTAGCAAACGATATCAAAAAAACATGGGAACGAATAAAGACCCGTTTAAGCCTTAAAAGTTTTTATCATTCTATCTGCCATGGGAAAGTAAGAATAAAGGATATTTGTTCAATTGCTGATATTTTCAATATACCCAGAGGTGTTATTTACAACGAAATAATTTCCATAAGTTATAGAGCCCAATTAGATAGATATGGCCGTACATCAGTTTCGTTAAAATTACCTAAGACTGAAGACGAATTCAAAAAATTCTTCTATATTGTTGGACTTTTAACAGGGGATGGAAGTTTTGTAAACCTTACTAATTCTGATGGCAAAATACAGCAAAAGTTCATGGAATATTGCAAATCGATGGGCCTCAAACCGCATTTAGATTTATACAAAGACAGAGCACCCAGAATAAGAAGTGGCGGTGGGTTTACTTTATTAAATCTTTTAAGCCTGTTGTTTAACTATCCAAAAAAATCAAAGGCGCACAAAGTTAGCATTTCTGAGTTTTTATTCAAATGCCCCAGCGAATACGGAACAGAATTTCTTAGAGGCTATTTTGATACAGACGGTACAGTAGAAAAAGCACGTAGAGCCGTATCGCTTACCTCTGTAAGCAGGCAGATGATAAAGGATTTGCAATTATTCCTGTTAAGATACGGATGCGTTTCAATAGCACGAGATGACACTTTATATATTTCAGGAAAGTCGGCAAAGGTATTCTCTGAAAAAATAGGATTTACTCATGAAGGAAAAACTAAAAGATTGATACAGCTCTTGGAAAAAGTAGAGTGCAACAAATTAACGGATATAGTGCCGTTTTATCCGGCATCATTAAAAGCGATAAGAGAAAGCCTTGGCATAAAAAAATCCGATGTTCCACACGGTTATCATAACTACGAAAGCTCCGCTCTTGCCCCGTCTTTTTATTCTCTAAACAATTTTGATTCTGTGTTTTCAGCAATGCCAAATTCCGAAAGCATTGAGGATTTACAGCTTATGAATTCAGTGTTAAAAGGAGATGTTTGCTTCATAGAAGTAAGTAGGATAAATCGGTCAAAAGAATCTGCAGTTTATGATTTCACAGTTCCAGAAAATGAAAATTTCATAGCAGAAGGATTTGTCATTCACAACACTACTCTTACAGACAACCTTGTCGCCGGCGCGGGGATGATCGCATCCGAACTTGCAGGCGAGGCCATGTTCACATGGATAGACGAACAGGAACGCCAACGCGAACTAACGATATACGGCGCGAACGTTTCAATGGTTCACACTTACGAAGACAAAGACTATTTAATTAACCTGATGGACACGCCCGGACACGTGGACTTCGGAGGAGACGTAACGCGCGCAGTGCGCAGCGTCGACGGCGCGATTGTTGTCGTCGATGCTGTGGAAGGGACGATGCCGCAAACAGAGATTGTCCTACGTCAGGCCCTGAAAGAAAGGGTTAAACCGGTAATTTTCATAAACAAAACAGACAGGCTCATAAACGAATTGAAACTCACACCGGAACAAATACTGGAAAGGTTCGAAAAAATACTTGCGAATGTAAACGTCCTGATACAAAAATATGCAGAGGAAGAATTTCTCAAAAAATGGGGGTTGCCGAACGTCAAAGACGGATCCGTCGCATTCGGTTCCGCCTATCACAACTGGGCAATTTCCATGCCGTTCATGCAAAAAACCGGCATAACGTTCAAAGATATTATTGAATTGACACGATCCGGCAAGAAGGAAGAATTAAAACAAAAAGCGCCGATGTACAAGGTCATACTCGACATGGTGGTAAGGCATTTGCCCAACCCTGTCGACTCCCAGAAATACAGGGTGCCGAAAATATGGAACGGCGACCTTGAATCGCAGGCGGGAAAGGACATGCTCAACTGCAACATAAACGGCAAACCGGTCGCGATGATAACCAAGATGTTCCCTGATCCGCATACGGGATTCGTTGCGTGTGCCAGGATTCTTTCGGGTAAATTAGCAAAAGGGCAGGAGATTTATCTTATCGGACAGCATCGTTCCCGGAGAATACAGCTTGTAAGCATCTACAAAGGAATACAAAGAGTACCGGTTGACGAAGTTGTGGCCGGGAACATTGTCGGTATTGTAGGATTGCAGGACGCTTATTCCGGAGAAACTATCTGCGATCCGAATGAAATAATAGAACCGTTCGAAGAAATAAAACATTTATTCGAACCCGTTGTAACAAAGGCCATTGAACCGGAAAGCACAAAAGACCTTTCGAAGCTTATAGACTTTTTGCGCCAGCTGAACCGCGAGGATCCGACCATACAAATCAAGATAAACCAGGAAACAGGCGAATACCTTGTTTCCGGTTTGGGTGAATTGCATATAGACGCGAAAGTGGAAAGAAAACTGAAAGAAAACAACATACCGATAAAATCCACACAGCCTATTGTCGTTTACAGGGAGTCGTGCGGCGCCGGCGTCGCTGATGTGGAAGGAAAATCCCCGAACAAGCATAACAGGTTCCTTTTTATCATCAGCCCGTTACCCGCAGCTGTGTCAGAGGCTATACGAAACCGTGAAATAGAAGACTCGGAAATGAAGCGAAAGGACACACAACTGGTAAAGAAGTTTGAAGACTTGGGATTCGATAAAAACGAAGCACGAAGCGTCAAACTAATTTATAATAAAAATATTTTCATAGACGGCACAAAAGGCATACAGTATCTCAACGAGGCCATGGAACTCATTAAAGAAGGGTTCAAAAGCATGATGGACGAGGGGCCTCTTTCCAAAGAACCTTGTATGTACCTGAAAATCGTGATAACCGACGCCACACTGCACGAAGATGCGGTGCACCGAGGACCGGCACAGGTTTTACCTGCAGTGCGCTTTGCGATTAAAGAAGGCATTCTAAAAGGCGACCCATTTTTGATGGAACCGAAGCAGATAATCCGGATAGACACGCCTAAAGAACAAATGGGTGGGGCGATACGCGAAGCCCAGAACAGGCGAGGGCAAATACTCGACATGGCAGAGGAACGCGGCGCCTCCGTAATAACAGCAAAGATACCTGTTGCAGAAATGTTTGGTTTCGATTCCGCCTTGAAATCCGCGACTGGCGGGCATGGATTTTATTCGTTAATAGACGTGATGTTCGAAAGGATGCCGCACGACTTGCAGGACAGGGCTGTGCTGCAGATACGCAAGAGAAAGGGAATGACGGAAGAGATACCCCAACCGGAGACATAAAAATTTTAATCTGATTTTATTGCATCAATAAATTTTTCACCGGCGAAACGACTGCTTAACCAATTATCAACGAAACTAGAAGCCAGGTATACGTGCATGTTATGACGTTTCATAATCATTATCCTCAGTACATAGTTTTCCATGAAATTTAAACTGCACTCGGCTGTTCAACTATTTCATTTATCGCTGCGGGCCTCATTTTTTTACGAACAAATTGAAATTTGTCGTTTTCGTGCAAAGGTATTGCTAATCTGTTGTTTTTCCCGTATTTTGCCATGAAATGCGGTTATTCCGGTAACCTATTTAAATACAAGAGTGGTAAATAAAGTGATCAAAAATGGCTAAGCCGCACATCAATATTATGACATCAGGCCACGTAGACCATGGTAAATCTACGTTAATAGGAAGACTTCTATTCGATACGGGCGCTATCCGGGAAGACGAGATGCGCAAGCTCAAAGAAACTGCCACCGAATTAAAAAAGGAGACTTTTGAATTTGCTTTTGCAATGGACACATCAAAAGAAGAGCGTGAACGCGGTGTCACAATCGATTTGATGCACAAGCCTTTTGAAACACAGAAAAATTATTTCACAATCATAGACGCACCCGGCCACAGGGACTTTGTAAAGAACATGATCACGGGAGCGAGCCAGGCTGATGCTGCCATTTTGCTTTGTTCTGCCAAAGAAGGCATCCAGGACCAGACAAGAGAGCACGCTTACCTGTTGAAAGTTCTTGGAATAAAACAAATGACTGTTGCTGTCAATAAAATGGACGCTGTTAATTACGATGAAGCGAAATTCAACGCGATAAAATCCGAAGTTACGAAACTTCTGCAGGGAATAGGCTACAAGATTGACGCTATTCCTATGATACCCTTATCCGCTTACTTGGGCGACAATGTTGTTAAGAAATCCGACAAAATGCCCTGGTACAAAGGACCGACATTGCTTGAATCCTTGGATTCCATACAACTGCCGCCAAAACCAAGCGGCAAGCCTTTGAGGTTGCCTGTGCAAGACGTTTACGATATCAAGGGCATCGGCGTTGTTCCTGTAGGCAGGGTTGAAACAGGTATTTTGAAACCCGGCGACCAGGTTGTTTTCATGCCTTCGGGTGCAAAAGCTGAAGTGAAATCTGTTGAAATGCACCACAAGCAGTTGGTTCAGGCTGAACCAGGCGACAACGTCGGTTTCAACGTGCGAGGAATTTCACGCGACCAAATTAAACGCGGTGACGTAGTTGGCAAGCCTGATAACCCGCCTACGGTTGCTAAAGAGTTCACAGCGCAAATTATTGTGTTAAATCATCCTACGGTAATTACAAAAGGTTACACGCCTGTGTTCCATTGCCACACATCCCAAATGGCCGGTGAGATATTTGAAATTGTCAAGAAACTTGACCCGAAGACAGGCGCAACACTCGCAGAGAATCCGGATTTGTTAAAGACAGGTGATGCTGCGATTGTAAAAGTCCGTCCTTCAAAACCTCTGGCTATTGAAAAGCAGTCTGATTTCCCGCAGCTTGCGCGTTTCGCAATAAGAGACATGGGACAGACGGTTGCCGCAGGCGTTGTAATAGACCTTGTAAAGGCTTAAGTTTGTGTTTTGAAGCGATTTATAGAGCTTAAATGCTTATCTGTTCTAAATGCATACAAATTAAAGTGATGTAAATGGCACAAAAACTTATAAATTATTTTGCAACGCCGGTACAATTCGATCCTGCAAAGCGTGACTATGCGCGATCTTATGCCAGATGGGTGTTGCCTCCTCCGGAGCTGGCGTCGCAGTTAGAAAACTGGCCTCCCCGCAAGGTGTTCATAAACTTACCGCCGAGGCGTGACATCAGGGTTGTGAACGTCTTGTCGGTGGAAGAAGATAGCACGGGTTTTTTTGTAGACGAGAAAATGTGGTATCCAAATGAACACGGCGTTTATGTTAGCGGTGGCGGATCACAGTTTCATGCATCGAAAACACCGACAGGGGGATATGAAACTGTCGGGTCGGCCAAAGGCTATCTTTTTGCTGGTCGCGTTCCTGGTCCAGTCAAACAAGCTCTAATTGACTTGTTTTCGGAAGAACTGGAAAAGGTAAGAAAAGAAAAAGGTATGAAATTCCTATTTTCGTGGGAGGATCAGGAGCCACGTTACCCTGAAAGTTACATTCCTCTTTTCAATACCATACATCAATTGCCCGAGTAAAATTGGATAAGCCTAATTTTTGTATTTTTCTCCGCTTTTGTAACATTTAAATGTCTTCCTGTTGTTTTATAAAAATGCCGGAAAGGACCGAAGAACAGTTGAGAGAATTGTACCCTGTTGCCGCTATTTACACACCGCTTGACGGGTTTGACATACACCGAACCAAAAGGCGGATAACCGCACTTGTTGCCGTGGAGGATCAAAAAGGCGGTAGGGATCTAAGATTGTACACTTGGCAATGGAGAAAATCTAAGCTCAACGAAGCCGGGCAGGCTAACGAGCCGGAGTATCGGTGGAAAGTCGATCTGGCAAGACAGTCGGTCACGGGTTGGGATTTTAGAGAACTCGCCACGCAAGCAAGAAAATTGGCTGCAAAGTACGATATAAAGATGGATTCAATGTAATCAATGTAATTTCAGCCGCGCCTTTAAATTCAAACCAGTTTAATTCTTTGTATTTGCTGCGATAGCCAAGTCAGGTTCAGGCGACTGAAGCAGACATGGTCTGCTTCTAGCGGCCAAAGGCGCTGGTCTGGAATGTATAGGAACAAGTTGTTCGCAGGGGAGTAGTTTTCCAAAAGGAAACTATTGCAATTTACAAGGTAAACCCGATGGGTTTACCTGTACAGTTTTTGCAAAAGCAAAAACTTGTACCTTCAGGTGGATTGCAAACGTGTGTTTGCTAGTTTACCAGTGGTAAACTGCAGCAGTTTTGCTCAAAGCAAAACTAGCTTTCCTGCGACCAGAGAGCCAGTGTGCGCAAGCACGCGGGGGTTCAAATCCCTCTCGCAGCGTTTATGAAACTCGAAAAGAAATGCCTGATCTGCGGCAAAAAAGGCCACTGGCTGGTTGGATGCAAGTTTGAAAAGAAGTTTGATTAGCCCGCCGCAATTAATATATTAACTGTAAATCAACTAAATTACTGAATCAGGATGAAAAAAGAAACCGCAATTTTCGCTGTCTTGACCGCCTTAATTGCTTTTTTCATATCAACAGGCACGATGGCGAGCAAGGAAAACGGAATAAAAATGGATGGGATTGTAATTTTGGAAACTTCCAACGGGAATATAGAAATACAGTTAGACAGCGCGCATGCGCCGATAACGGTTGCAAATTTCCTGAAATATGTCAACGAAGGGTTTTACAACGGCACGATATTCCATCGGGCTATTCCAAATTTCATGGCACAGGCCGGTGGTTTTACGAGTGACGGCACGGAAAAACAAACGCACGAACCGATAAAACTCGAGTCTAACAACGGTTTGAGCAACAAACGCGGGATGATTGCGATGGCCCGGACAAACGATCCGGACAGTGCAACAAGCCAGTTCTTTATCAATGTGGCTGACAATTATTTCCTTGATTATGGCCGCGGCAATGATGGTTATGCCGTTTTTGGAAACGTGACAAAGGGCATGGATGTTGCGGATGCGATTGTTTCTGTTAAAACAGGCGACAGGGGCTTTTTTTCAGACTGGCCGGTAGAGGATATCATTATCAAAGGCGCCTATGTTAAAAAGTAACTATAAATAAGCAACAAGCGCTTAATACCTAGGAGAAAAACAAATGAATTTTGAGGATTTGCAGCTAAAACCGGAACTGCTTAAAGCTGTTACAGAGCTTGGTTTTACGGAATTGACAGAGATACAGCAGAAATGCATACCTGAAATACGCGGCGGCAGGGATGTTGTCGGCCAGTCAAGCACCGGATCGGGCAAAACAGCCGCGTTCGGGCTTCCGATACTCGAAAAAATCGAACATGGAAAGGGCATACAGTCTTTGATTGTGACGCCGACACGCGAGTTGTGCGTACAGGTAACAGATGCTTTGCGTAGCTTCGGTAGGTTCATGCACACCAATGTTGCGAGCGTGTTCGGCGGCGTCAGTATCGAACCGCAGATAACCGCGGTGCGCACAGCTGATATTGTTGTCGGGACGCCCGGACGTATTCTGGACCACATGGAACGAAGGACGATCAATTTCCAAAACGTGCGCTTTTTAGTCATCGACGAAGCGGACAAAATGTTTGAAATGGGGTTCATAGAAGACGTTGAGCGCATAATAAAACAAACGCCACAAAACAGGCAGACTTTATTATTCAGCGCTACTATACCGGCAGAGGTGAGGCACATAGTCGAGCGCCATCTTAATTCACCAGTAACGATTAAGGGCGTGATTTATGTTGATACGAGCCTGCTCAGGCACGTTTATTATGATATAAAGCCCCACGACAAATTTTCTTTGTTAGTTCACCTGTTGAAGCAAAACAAGGAAGGCATTGCGCTTGTTTTCTGCGCCACAAGGCACGAAGTCGACGCTGTTGCGGAAAACCTCAAGTCGCAGGGGATAAACGCAGAAGCCATACACGGCGGCATGGAGCAGAACAGGCGTTTGCGATCTGTCGAAGCTTTGAAAAACGAAACGATAAACGTGTTAGTCGCAACTGATGTCGCTGCGCGCGGACTTGACATAAGAAATGTATCGCATGTGTACAATTACGACGTTCCCAAATCCTCCTCGGATTACATACATCGCGTTGGCCGCACCGCGCGCGCAGGCGGTGAAGGCGATGCTGTCACATTGTTGTCTGAACGCGATCATGATAACTTCTCGCGGATTTTGCGCGACAGAAGTTTGAAAATTGCAAGAACTGAAAAGCCGGAAATTGAACGCGTCCAGTTTAAACGCGCGGAAAGGCGCGGCCGTTTTGGCAGCCGGGGTTTCCGAAAACCTGGTTTCCACAGAAGGCCGAGATATTAAACAAAAAGTTCCATTGTTAAAGTGACCTGCATGGATTCTTGGTTTATTGTCGACCTAACAAATATTTAAATCAGATTGTGAGCAGTTTTAATTATGGCAGAAGTCACAAGTTTGGGCAATGTGCTTGTCTTAACAGGCGGGTTATTGGTTCTGTTAGGCTTGGTTGTGCTGATCGGCGGCAAAATACCGTTCTTCGGAAATTTGCCCGGAGACATATCCATAGAAAGAGGCAATTTCAAATTTTACGCGCCGATAGCAACGTTTCTGGTAATAAGCATAGTACTGACGGTTTTGCTGAACCTGTTATCAAAATGATCATACCGTCAGATAATCCGCGAACTTGATGTCAGGTATTCCGTCAGATCTTTCTTCGACTTTTATGTACTTAAGCTCTCTTCCCACAACAATCTCTGCAGGCAGCTCGTTTTCCAATTGTTCTTTGACCCAATTAAACTGTCTGGGTGAGTTTGTTGCAAGCGCTATTTCCACTTCGCAGGAATACCTTTCAGGGTCATCCGCCTTTTCGACATCCATGAAACCTGCCAGGTAGAATTCGACCCTGCCGTAATCTGTTGGTACAGACCCTTTGACAGTAAACATTCTTTTGTCAGGCGATATCTGCATCTTTCCGCCAATTCTTACCAGTTCCGATGCCATATGTTTTAAGCGGTAGCCTGTTTCCATCCCGAACGAATATCCGGTATGCGGATCAGAATACCTGTCCATACCCAACAGTTGCGGTGTAAGCCTGGCCCTGTACACTTCAAAATCTGCCATGTTTGAGAATACAGACTGAAGATATTTAAAGCACTTTTTACAGGGATGTCACATTCAGAACGAACGATCCTGCTATTTCTGACGAACGGCCTGCTTCCTCGGCCTTTGCCCAGTAGTTGATCGCTCCTGATGTTGTTACGGGAATTACATAAGTACACGTTATCTCGGCGCCATCAGGCTTTGCGCTGCCCTGCCCTATGCAGTAACGGCCTGTACATTGCTCATTCTTGCAGACGCTGACTGTGACAAACTCGCTTTCCGCATCAGCAACTGTGACCGCAAACGTTACTTCTTTGCCTGTCCTTACCGGGTTCGGTCGTTGAACAGACGAAAGGACGCGCGGCGGCTGGTTGCCTGCAATTGTCGATGTGGTTGTAGAGGTTGTTGTGGTGGTTGTTGACGGTAACATCGTGGTTGCCGATACTGTTGTTGTCGCTGTTATGGTCGTTGTGGTGGTTGTAGTCTGTTGGGGCTGTTCAGTTTTCCCTGAAAACAGGACAAAAAGAAGAAGCAGAATGCCGACACCGATAATGTAAAGGCTGGGATGGCGTTTATTTCTGCCTGTGAAATCGTAATTCATATAAATAATATTACAACCTCTTATTTAAGGTGTTTTTATAGGAACTTCGCATTGTAAACAGTTCTTAATACCAATGAATATCTAAGATCATGGAACATATAATCATACACGCTGACCTGGACGCGTTTTTTGCCTCGTGTGAAGAGCGCGAGAACCCTTTGCTGAAAGGCAAGCCTGTCATCATAGGGGCGGATCCGAAAAACGGCCGCGGACGCGGGGTTGTAAGCACTGCGAACTATGAGGCGCGCAGGTTTGGCGTAAGGTCGGCAATGCCGGTATCGCGCGCGTACAGGCTGTGCCCGAACGGAGTTTATCTCAGGCCGAATTTCACGCTTTACGAAAAGGTTTCTGGTGGTGTGATAGCGATATTGAAAAAGTACGCTGACAAATTCCAGCAGGCAGGAATAGACGAGGCGTTTTTGGACGTGTCGTCCGCAGGAAATTTTGAAAAGGCTGCCAAAATTGCGGACCGGATAAAAGAGGAAATAAAAAGAAAGGAAAAAATAACAGCTTCTGTGGGCATTGCTCCGAACAAAATGATCGCAAAGATAGCCTCTGATGAAAATAAACCGGACGGCATTACGGTTGTTAAACCGGCGGATGTCAGAAATTTCATTTATCCGAAAAGCGTACGGAAACTTTGGGGAATAGGACCCAAAACTGAAATTCTGCTGAACCAGTTAGGGATAAAAACGATCAAGGATCTGGCAGAAGCAGATACCAGACAATTAAAAGAAAAATTGGGTAATATGGCGGAATATTTTCAAATTTTAGCCAATGGAATAGATGAAAGCCCTGTGGAGGAATCGTATGAGATTAAATCGTTTAACCGCGAACATACGTTTGAAGAGGACACCTCACGAAAAGATGGCATATTGCCCACGATAAAAACCCTTGCTCACGACTTGTACGAACAGGCAAAATTGAATAAAGCCTGTTTCAGGACGATAACGCTGAAAGTGCGCTTCTCCAACTTCGAGACATACACACGCGCAAAAAGCCTTTCTTCCCACACGGACGACGAAAAAACGATAACCGAGACTGCGAATATGCTCGCCGAAGAGTTTTTAAAAACCGGCCGCAAAATACGGCTCGTCGGCGTGCGCATTTCGAACCTTAAGTTAGGCGAAATGCAGAAAAAACTTTCTGCTATTTAAGTGCTGAAGCAAATATCTGGTTATGAAACGCGGTCCCGGCCTTATAATTTTCGATTTAGACGGGACTCTTATAGATGCGAGGCACAACTTAAAGGAAAACATAAATTATGCGCTGAAGATGAACGGCTACGCACCGGTAACTGGAAACAGAATTTTCACCCTTATAGGGCACCCGCTGATAGACATTTACAAAATAATTCTGCCAAAAAAAGATGCGTACATAGCTGCAAAACTTGTGAAGGATTACAGGAAACGGTATAAAAAAACGTGCCATATAGGCGTTAAAATACTTTCAGGCGTTGAAAAAACTCTGGAAGCATTCAAAAGAAACGGTTTCGGTATTGCGATGGCAACTGCCAAAGGCGAAGCGCAGACAAAGCTGCTGCTGAAAAGGCTTGGACTGCGGAAATATTTTGACCTTGTGGTGGGATACAGATATGGAAAATCCCAATTGCGGCCCAAGCCGCATCCTGACATGATCTTGCACATAATGAAGCACCTGAAATTCAACAGAAACCGGACAATAATGGTTGGCGACACGCAACTGGACATACGCGCGGGCAGGAACGCGCGCGTCCGGACAATCGCCGTAAAGACCGGGGTGAAACTGGGAATTTCAAGGCTGGAAGAATTAAAAAAAGCGCGTCCCGACGCCATAATAGGCTCTGTAAGCACGCTGGCTGGGAGACTTAAAAAATACGGGTTCGACATTTATTAACCCGCCGGTACAATCCAACTTATGGTTTCGGAAGAGCAGGCAAAATCCATATTAAAGAATTGCTACGACCCGGAGATACCGATAAACATAGTTGACCTTGGACTGGTTTACGGGATAAAAATCGACGATGGAAACAAAAAAATCAAAATTACCATGACATTAACGTCTCCAGGTTGCCCGCTCTATGGCCAGATTTCAGAAGACGTTAAACGCAGGCTCGAAGAAGGCACTTCTTACGAGGCTATTGTTGAGATGGTCTGGGAGCCGCGCTGGACGCAGGAAATGATGAGCGAAGATGCGAAAGCGATGATAGGGCTTTGAGCGCCTTGAATTTCTTGCTGTTGTATGAATTCTATGCCCGGTTATATAACCAAATATTTGAACGGGACTAAAGTGCGGACAGGCCAAAAAAGGAGACCTTTAGAGACTACTAATAAACAAATGGAAAAATACAAATTAAGGGTAACAAGAAAACAGGGCGTTTATTCGGTGGTGCGAAACGGCAAAAGAACGCTTATAAAGGCTATCCTATATTATAATTTGGTACAATTACATTCGATGTTTGATCGAATTTATTAAAAGGGCGATAAAACCCTGCGGTTTTGGTTCCCGCGCGGTTCGAATGCCCTCAAACCAAAAACCACAAGTGCTGGCGTGGTTCTGGATTAGAAAACCTTGGGTTTTCTAATTTAGTAAACCTTTATGGTTTACTAAACTTAGAAGTTTAAACGCTTCTTAGGTGCAGTTTTTGACTAGATGTAGGAAACTTTGTTTCCTATGCACGGCTGCAAGTTTGCCCTAAGGCAAACTGCAACAGTTTTGCCATGCAAAACTTGTTTGCAGTGCAAACCGTTGGCAAGGTAGGTTAATATGCCGAAAGTAAAATCCCCACGAAAAGGAAGCTTGGCTTTCAAACCGAGAAAAAGAGCTAAACGAATCTATCCTGTAATAAAATCATGGCCTGCAATGAAAGACGTTAAACCTTTGGGCTTCGCCGGCTACAAGGCCGGTATGACACATATCATGGCCGTCGACAAACAGGCCAACTCGCCAACAGCCGGCCAACTGGTCCAGTTCCCGGTTACAGTGATCGACTGCCCTCCCATTTTTATTCTCGGCGTGCGCGCCTATTCAAAAGATTACAACGGCTTAAAATCGGCAAAAGACTTGTTCTTCAAAACGTTCCAAAAAGACCTTTCCAGGAAAATGAAACTGCCTAAAAATTATGATTTTGAAAGCAGATTAAAAGAATTCGAATCAGCTGACATTGCGGATGTCAAATTAATCGTGAACACGCTTCCCAGGCAGTCGGGCCTTGAAAAAAAGAAACCTGAAATATTCGAAATCGCGATTGGCGGTTCCGATGTCAAATCGAAAATAGAATACGCGAAACAACTTCTTGGCAAGGAAATTTCTGTCGGTAAAATTTTCAAGAACGGCGACTGGGTTGACATTGTATCCGTAACTACGGGAAAAGGCTTTCAGGGCTCGATAAAAAGGCATGGAGTTAAAATGCTCTCTCATAAAGAGGGCAAAAACAGGCGCGGTATAGGTTCAATGGGGCAGAAAAGGCCGGGCAAATTGCGCTGGACCGTGCCGTTGCCAGGACAACTGGGATTTCACACGAGAACAGAATTAAATAAGAGAATAATACTGATAGGCGATAAAAACAGCGCGGTGAATCCGGCAGGCGGTTTTGTGAAATACGGCAATATCCCAAATGAATACGTAATTTTGCACGGTTCTGTGGCAGGCCCGAGAAAAAGGCTTGTGAGAATGAGATTTTCAGTGAGGCCGCCGAGCCTGAACCTTCCTCTTCCAGAGGTTAAATCAGTTTCAACGGAAAGCAAACAGGGTGTATGATATGGTTAAAGCAAACGTTTACAATATGGACGGGAAAGTAAAAAACCAGCTTGAACTGCCTGCAATATTTTTCATAGACATCAGAAAAGACCTTATACAAAAAGCGTTCCTTTCCGCGATGTCAAACGCCAGACGCAAGCATTCCAGAGACCCTATGGCCGGTAAACGCACCTCAGCAAGTTATCATGGCCGCAGAAGCGTTTTCCAGTCAATGGCAAACAAGGAAATGGCGCGCGGTCCCAGGATAACGGGACAAGGCTACCTGAATATGCGATTAAGATTTGCCCCGCACGCAGTAAAAGGACGATTAGCGCATCCCCCACTGGAACAAAAAATTTTTGCTGAAAAAATCAACGACAAGGAAAGGCGCGCTGCAATACTTTCTGCGATTGCCGCAACATCGAACAAGGAACTCGTCACGGAAAGCGGGCACAGGATAACAAATATCAACCTGCCGATAATAGCGGACGACGCGCTTCAGAAATCCAAAAAGGCCGGCGATGTTGAAAAGTTTTTACGCTCAATCGGATTGGACGAAGAGCTGGAAAGATCCAATGAAAAAACCGTAAGGGCGGGCCGCGGCAAATCAAGGGGTAGAAAATATAAAGGCAAAACAGGACCCCTGATAATCGTAGATAAAAACGAGGGGATCGCAGAAGCGGCGGGCAACATGAGCGGCGTCGACGTCATAGAAATCTCAAACATTAACGCGAAGCTTTTGGCTCCGGGCGGGAAACCGGGAAGGTTGGCCATATGGACGGAATCTGCAATAAAAAAACTTTCGGAGCACGGTTAAAATGGAAGAAGAAAAACACGGCGCAACGGAAGAAAAGAAGAAAACTAAAAAGTTCGTGAAAAAACCCGGACAAAAAACGGAAGCGCAGCCGAAAGAAAGGAAAATAGAAAAGAAAAGCGTTAGGAAAACGCCCACGAAAAACGAATGGGGCATATTGTCCCATCCGCTGATGACTGAAAAATCCATAGGGTTGATAGAAAAGGAGAACAAGCTCGTGTTCGTGGTTAACCTAAAAGCCAACAAGGTCGACATAAAATACGCGATGGAAAAAGTGTTTGATGTAAAAGTTGATGACGTAACCACTTCGATAACCAGAAAAGGCCAGAAAAAGGCTTTCATAAAACTTTCAAAGGATTATTCCGCGTCGGAAATAGCGACAAGGCTGGGGATGCTGTAGATGGGAAAGCGCCAAATTGTAAGGGCAAGAGGAAAAGGTTCGATGAGCTACACCGCTCCTTCGCACAATTGGGCAGGCGTTGTGGAATATCCGCAGCCCGGCTTAAGCGGAACGCAGGCCACCGTAACCGAATTGATACACGATCCGGGAAGAAACGCGCCCCTGGCAAAGATAAAAATGGCTGACGGGGAAGAGATGCTGGTTATTGCACCCGAAGGTATACAGGTGGGAAACACGATTTCGTGCGGAATAACAGCGCCCATCGCCCCGGGCAACGTGTTAACACTTTCAGAAATACCTGAACGAACACTGATATACGGAATAGAATCAAAACCCGGTTCAGGCCCAAAGTTTTGCAGATCTTCAGGTTCATTCGGCATAATAGCTGCCCATGACATAGGCAAGGTATTTGTCCAGATGCCGTCCGGCGAAATAAAGGAATTCAAGCCGCTCTGCCGGGCAGCAATAGGCGTTCCTGCCGGAGGCGGTCGTAAAGATAAACCGTTTGTCAAAGGCGGTTCGAAACTTTACCTTATGCGCGCACGCGGTAAACTGTTCCCAAGATCAAAAGGCGTCGTAATGAATGCGGCCGACCATCCTTACGGAGGGAAAACTCGCCCGGGCCACCCGAAAACGGTTTCGAGAAACGCGCCGCCCGGACAGAAGATAGGTTACATAGCTGCGAGAAGAACAGGAAGGAAGAAGTGATTCGCATGATGCTGTTCCATCTCACAACGGTTTACAAAGACGACAATGGTATAGAAGTTAACAAATTTGGAGAACCATTCACGGTGAAAGAGGAAGGGTTGAAAAGGTCACGATCGCATCCTGTGTACCTTACGCCATTGCTTTACCGTGCTATCACACACGCCGCATCTAACAGAAACGGGGCAGCAAAAATTTTGGTTTATGCGGTTGAAAGTGAACACGTACCCAGGGTAAGGGAAGAAGGTCGTGCCGTATGGACATCGGAACACGTTCCAGTGAATGCTATAAAGGATACTATACAACTCCAAGCTACGGAAGAGATAACGTACAGGGACATACGATATCTCATAGAGAATGCCGGAAAACAAAGAGGTTGGATGTAATGGCAAAGAAATTCCTATTCCGCGGTAAGACTCTTGACGAATTGCAGAACATGTCACTTGAAGATTTCTCAAAATTATTGAAGTCGCGCGCCAGAAGGGCTCTGGAAAAAGGGTTAACCGCAGAAGAAAAGATATTGCTGCAAAACGTACGCAGGGAGCCGGACAAATTTCACAAGACACACTGCAGGGAAATGGTCATACTTCCGGAAATGGTGGGCAGGAAGTTCGGGGTTCACAACGGAAAAGAATTTTTCTCTGTCATGATCACGGAAGAAATGCTGGGTCATCGTCTTGGCGAATTTTCACACACCACACAAGAAGTGAAACACTCAGCCCCCGGAATAGGCGCGACCAAATCAAGCAAATACATACCGTTGAAGTGATGTTATGAAATACTCTATGGAAATGGATCCTAAAATATCGGCGAAGGCGTTTGGAAGAGCGTTGAGAATATCCACGAAGCACGCCATCGAAATATGCAGGCGTATAAACGGGAAGAATTTACAGAAGTCGAAGGCGATGCTGCAGAACATCGCTGACCGAAAGAATTCGTTAGACGGCAAATTTTACACCAACGCGACAAATGAGATGATAAGCCTTTTGGAAAGCGCGGAGGCCAATGCAAAAGCCAAAGGGCTTGACGTGAACAAGATGATCGTAAAGGCGTCCGCAACGAAAGGATTCCATTTCAGCAGGCCGAGATCCAGAAGAAAGCTCGCAGGCCAGACGGGCAGGATGACAAACGTGCAGATAATGCTGAGGGTGGCATAAATGGCAAAAGAAATCAAATTCATCAGGGAAGGAATAAGATCGGTTTTCATAGAGGAATACCTGAAAAACCAATTCCAGCGCGCGGATTATTCCCATATAGAAGTGAGCAAAACGCCGCTCGGGACAAGGATACTCATATTCGCGAACAGGCCCGGCATAGTGATAGGCAGAGGCGGCGAAAAAATAAAAGCGATAACAGAATATCTGCGCGACCATTTCAAGCTCGATAACCCTCAACTGGACGTAAAAGAAGTGGATAACCCTGACACAGATGCGCAGATAATAGCGAGGCAAATCGCTTCCTCGCTTGAGCGCGGGCTGAACTACAAGCGCGTAGCAAACATGACAATAAAGCGCGTGATGGACTCGGGCGCCGTGGGCATACAGATTAGGGTGTCCGGAAAAATGAGCGGCGAAAAATCAAGGACTGACAAATTCATGCAAGGATACCTGCAACATTCAGGAGACACGGCGGACAAGCTTGTGTCCAAAGGAAAGGCCGAGGCTTTGCTAAAACCCGGCAAAGTGGGCATTCAGGTGAAAATAATGACGGTTAATATAGAACAGGAAATGAAACAGGCAAAAGAAACCGAAGAAAAAAAGGCTGAATGATATGGCAATAATGAAAGCGAAGGATGCGAAGGCGATGAAAACCGAAGACAGAATGAAACGGCTTGCAGAATTCAGGCTTGAACTCGCGAAGCTCAAAGGCAGCTCCGCGGTAGGCGCAAGCATCAAAGAACCCGGAAAGGTGAAAGAGCTGAAAAAGGCTATTGCTAGAATACTCACAGTTGAAAACGAGGATAAAAAAATCAAACCCAAGGGAGGTAAAGAAAAATAGATGGCAGACACTTGCCCCAACTGCGGCTTGCCACGGGAACTTTGCGTATGCGTTGTCATGGGTATTAAAGACCAGCAAATACTGGTGTACCTTGACAAGAGAAGTTACGGGAAAAACGTGACTATCATAGAGGGTGTTGACGAAAAGAACGCAAAAAACCTGACAAAAACGCTGAAATCAAAGCTTGCCTGCGGAGGCACGTACAAAAACGGCCGGATTGAACTCCAAGGCGACCATAAAAGAAAGCTTAAAGACATGCTCGTGAAATACGGGTTCAAAGAAAGCCAAATACAGGTGAAATAACCATGATAAAACCTTCGAATATAACAAAACACGAAATCATAGGCTTGAAATGCGAAGCGAGCCTGAAAGGCGGCGCTTCAAAAATAGACGGCCGCGTAATAGACGAGACGAGAAATACCTTCGTGGTGCAAACAAAAAAGGGGAAGAAAACTTTGATAAAGGACAAGTATAATTTCGTGTTCAAGCTTCCGGAAAAAAGCGTGAACGTCAGCGGGGTCGTTCTTGTGGGACGCTCACGGGACAGAATAAAGAAAAAAACCGATAAATGGTGATGATATGAAAAACAAGCATAACATTGGAGTGGATGCGAAACCGCCGGGCAAAACCTGCAACGATGAGAAATGCTGCTGGCACGGCTCATTGCCTGTCAGAGGACGCGTGTTCGAAGGTAATGTCATTTCGGACAGGGCATCAAAAACTGTCGTCGTGAAATGGGGCTACAACAAATTCATACCGAAATACCAGAGATATGAAAGGCGCAACACTACTGTCAGGGCTTACAATCCGGAATGTATATCGGCAAAAATGGGGGATCATGTAAAAATTGCGGAATGCCGGCCGCTCAGCAAAACCAAATCGTTCACAGTAATTGAGAGGGGCGAATCAAAATGAAAGCCATATCTTCATCCGCGTCGCGCGGGATAAATGTCGACTCCGTAATCAATTGCGCGGATAACTCGGGCGCTAAAACGCTTAACGTGATTGCTGTAAAGGTGTACAAAAGCACTAAACGCAAAAAACCCGCGGCGGCAATAGCCGATCTAATAGTGTGCTCAGTAGTAAAAGGTGACGTTAAAAAGAGGCACGAAGTTGTGTTAGCTGTCATAATCAGGCAAAAAAAGGAGTACAGGCGTTCAAACGGCGTGAGGATAAGATTCGAGGACAACGCGGCTGTCGTGGTTAATGACCGTGGCGAGCCTGTTGGCACAGAAATTAAAGGACCCGTTGCAAAGGAAGCGGTCGAAAGGTTTTCCACGATCGGAAAGATCGCATCCCAGATAGTGTGAGTGGTGTTACATGGACAAATTGCATATCAAAAAGAAACGTATGGGCACTGCGCTCAACAAGGAACTGAGGGCCCAGTTGAAAAGAAGGTCTGTCGGAATACGTAAAGGCGACCAGGTAAGGATAATCAAAGGCAAGTTCAAAAACATCGAAGGTACGGTAACGTCCGTGGATCTTAAAAAGATGAGAGTTTACGTTGACAATGCCGTTGTTAAAAAGAAAAGCGGAGAACAGGTGCAGGTTCCGTTAACAACGTCGAAATTAAGAATAACCAAGCTGTTCACAACGGATAAAAACAGGCAGGTCGCGCTTGGACAAAACAAGGTGTAAAAATGAGGTTAAAAAGGCAGATGGCTCCAAAATTTTGGAGAATAGAAACGAAAACGAGGGCGTTAACAACCAGCCCAAGCGCTGGGCCGCATCCGGCATTTTCGTCCATACCATTAAGGATTATCATACGCGACATCCTCGAGGTAGCCGAAAGCGCTTCTGAGGCTAAAACCATACTGAACGCGGGCAAGGCGCAGGTTGACGGCGTAATACGGAAAGACCCGGGATTCCCGGTGGGGCTGATGGATGTGGTTCACATGCCGGACATGCAGAAATATTACCGCGTCCTACCATCCCGTAAGGGATTGGTCGTTAAAGAGATGACCAAAGATTATGATAAAAAAATGCTGAAGATAAAAAACAAGACGATCCTAAAAGGCAACAAGATACAACTTAACTTCCACGACGGCACCAATCTGATATCGGGCAAGACGGATTACAAACCCAATGACGTGGTTGTTGTCAAGATACCTTCGAGAGAAATAGTGTCCCATGCTTCACTGGAAACGGGCGCGTCACTGCTTATAACCGGAGGCAAAAATGTGGGTAAAACAGCAAAACTTAAGAAAATCGAGAGGATCAGCGGCTCGCGCGCCGACGAATTAATCGTAGAAACCGAGGACGGCGACCACAAAACCCAGACAAAGTTCGTTTTTGTTCTGGGAAAAGAAAAACCGCTGATCAGTTTGGGTGAGTGAAATGAATCCTATGTTTCAAATTTCGATCGACAAGCTGACCTTAAACATGGGAGCCGGAGGGCCGGGAGAAAAACTGGAAAAATCGAAAAAATTACTTGAACGCGCAAGCGGGGAAAAAGGCGTCATAACGCACGCGCACAAAAGGTCAACTTTCGGCGTGGCAAAGGGCAGGCAGATAGGTGTCAAAGTCATAATGCGCGGCAAAAAAGCCGAGGAATTCCTGAAAAGGGTTCTTGAATCACTGGATAACAAAATAAAAGCCTCGCAATTCGACGATCATGGAAACTTTTCGGTGGGCGTTCACGAATACATAGACCTTCCCGGAATGAAATACGACCCTTCGATAGGCATAATGGGATTCGATGTAGCGGTTACGTTGAAACGCGCCGGTTACCGCGTTTCGAAGAGAAGGATAAGGCCTGCGAAAATAGGGGGAAAACACCTTGTAACACGCGAGCAGGCAATGGAATGGACAAAAGAAACTATGGGGACTGAGGTCTTATGAAGGCGATAAAAAGGGAAAGGAAGTTCGGACCCGGATCACGGACATGCAGGAGATGCGGCAGGTACGGAGCGATAATAAGGAAATACGGGCTTAACTACTGCAGGCAATGTTTCAGGGAAGTGGCGAAAAGCGTCGGTTTCAGGAAATATAATTGAGGTGTAAAGATATGGCACAAGATTTACTCAATGAAGCGCTGACCGTGATCAGGAATGCGGAGCGTGCTGGAAAAACGGAGTGCACAACCCCGGCATCGGAACTCATCAAAGACGTACTGCTGGTCATGCAAAAGAACGGGTATATAGGAAACTTCGAGCGCATGGACGACAAGAAATCGGGAAGATTCAAAATAGAACTTATGATGAAGATAAACGACTGCGGCGCAATATCCCCAAGATTTTCCATCAGCCTGAAAAAAATGGAAAAAAAAGAAATTGTTTACCTGCCTGCAAAAGATTTCGGCATACTTGTACTGTCCACCAGCAAAGGTGTGATGGATCAAAAAGAAGCCAAGTCCAAAAAAATAGGCGGCAAATTGATTTCATTTGTTTATTGACGTGATTAATATGCGAATTTTACAGATACCGGAGGATGTCAGCATAGAAATAAGCAACAATGACATAGTCGTGAAAGGGAAACTCGGAACTGTCAAGAAAAACGTGGCTATGGAAGCTGTTGAAATCAAGAAAGAGGATGGCAAAATAACCATTAACCCGAAAAGCGAAAGGCGGCAGTCGAAATCCATGGCAGGGACAGTGCTGTCTCATATAGAAAACATGTTTACAGGCGTGACGAAAGGGTGGACTTACACTTTGAAAATACTTTACCTGCACTTTCCAATGACCGTAAAAGTGGAGAAGGAAAAGGTTGTAATATCAAACTTCCTCGGAGAAAGGACGCCGCGGGTTGCCGGTGTTGTAGGTGACACAAAAACGGAGGTAAAGGGGGACCAAATAATAGTAACGGGCCCGGATATCGAAGACGTGAGCCGGACAGCATCGAATATAGAACGCGCAACCCGCATAAAATCCTATGATAGAAGGGTTTTCCAGGACGGAATTTTCATAACTTCAAAAGGAGATTAAAAATGAGTAAAAATTTCAGAAGGCAGGAAAAATACGCGGAGAAAAGGGTTAACAACAAAAGCTGGCGAAAGCCGCGCGGAATAAACTCAAAAATGCGCATGCGCGAAGGCGGCAAGCCTATGGTTGTACGCGTTGGCCATCGCACCGCCAACCGCAAGAGAGGTTTCCACCCGTCGGGTTTCAGGGAAGTGCTTGTAAACAACGAAAAACAGATAGCCCTGATAACCAAAGTTGCGGACGGCAAGACAGCGGTTAGAATAGCGTCTACGGTGGGCGGAAAGAAGCGCGCTGCCATACTGAAAATGGCTGATGAAGCCAAATTAAAGATATTGAACAGGTGAAATTAATGAACACTTCGGTACAAAGACGGATTGCGGCAAAAATATTGAAATGCGGAAAAAACAGGGTTTGGACGGATCCGCAAAAGTTGAAGGACATATCCGAGGCTATAACCAGGGAAGACGTGCGCAGGCTGATAAAGAGCGGTGCCATAGTCAAATCCGCAGAAGAAGCGCCTTCGAGGGCTGTGATAAGGACACGCGCCGCCAAAAGGAGAAAAGGCCGGCGTTCAGGGCAAGGCAGCCGCAAGGGTTCCTTCGAATCGCGCACAGGCAACGAGCAGAAACTAAGATGGATAAAAACTATAAGGCCGCAGAGGCGGATGATTGGAGAATTAAAGGCTTCCGGAGCGATAAACAATGAAACTTACAAAAGACTTTACAAACTTTCCAAGGGTGGTGTTTTCCGCAGCCGCAAACACTTGGAACTTTACATAAAAGAACACAAATTGCTGGTTGAAAAGGGTGTGAATAAGCCTTTCAAAAAGGCTTAAGCGAAAGAGAATGTGAGAAGGGTTTAAAATGATGAGGTTACAATTCCGCCGAAGGCGTGAAAATAGGACGGATTACAACAAGCGACTCGGTCTGCTTCGTTCAGGCAAAACAAGACTGGTTGTGAGAAAAACACTGCGCCACTATTCGGCCCAACTGATTGACTACACCCAGCAGGGCGACAGGGTTATCGCTGCCGCAAACAGCCTTGAGTTGAAAAAATTCGGCTGGCTGCTGCCAACAGGCAACTTACCGTCGGCATATCTTACAGGTTTTTTGTGCGGGTTGAAGGCAAAAGGCAAGGTCAGGGAAGCAGTTCTGGATATCGGCCTTCACGATTCCACCAAGGGAGGCGCAATATACGCGGCTATGAAAGGCGCTGTCGACGCCGGTATAACGATTCCTCACAGCAGCGAAATTTTGCCTGCCGCAGACAGGATCACCGGCAAACACATAGCCGATTATGCGGAAATGCTGAAAAAGTCTGACCAGGCAGAATTCAAGAAGCGCTTTGCGTCTTACCTGAAAAATAATGCCAAACCCGAACAAATTGCAAAGACATTCGAAGAGACGAAAAAGGCGCTGCTGATGAAGTTTTGAGACCGAACATTTTGCGGTGTCCTATCCTTATGAAAAAAGCGTTCTAACTTAGCAGACCACAAAAAACACGCAAGTTGAAACTAAAACATTACAACCCGTCCAGAAAACCTTTTCCTCGCTCTCCGGATATGTCATCAATTATTCTTGTTGATAAATAATCGAATGCATTTGCATACAATTCCAGAATAGACAAGTCTTTGTATCTCCATTCTATTGGTTCATAACCGTCTGCCAAATTATCCAATAAATTTTTAGCAGCGCCCCCCGACGCCCCCAGAGGATATACAGGGCAATCCTTTAGCACTCTTCTCATTGTGGCCAATTTGCACCTTTCGTTCCCTTTTTGATAAAAATTATCATCACCGCCTATGAGTATGATGCCCTGAACTGGGTTTTTAGCCACGAAATCTGCAAGATCTTCTTGAAAAGCCCTTCCTGTTCCACCAGCAAGATACGATTGCATTTCTTCTGTCAATTGGCCTGTTCCTTTTACTTCGGCCACATCCACTAAAGAATGATCTTGCAAAAGGTATTGGTAAAAATGTTCTCCTATGTGAAGCATCAACGGTGTTGTTACAGCATCGTACGGAGTAACAATTCTTCCTTCTGATCTAAAAATAGACTCGGTAACTGCCACGACGGCATCGGTTACGTCATAATATCTTTGGCTCGTTACTATCTTTGATAAAATCGCGATAGATTTATCTTTTAACCTATGATCAGGGTATGTAAGGGACATTCTATGACCATTATCGTTTCTATTTAAGTAGTTAAGGATTTAAATCCGCGTCCCGCCAGTTGCAGACTAGTGGTATTACGCTATAAATAACATACTCGTTACCTAAACAACTATCCCTTCTCTCAAGGCCTCGCTAACTATGGAATAAACAGCAAAATATCAACAGGATAATCAATTTTCTGCTTCAAATGCCATTCGTCATAAAGTTCCGGCGTTATCGTAAAATGTTCCTTTAACCCGAATCTTCTGCTTACAACGATTATATCGACATCGCTGTCCCTTGTCATTTCTCCCCGTGCAGCAGAACCAAAGATTATAATTTTATCTACAAAAAATTTTTTTTGATGGCATTTTCGAACCTTTTGCCCATTTTACAACCGCCTTGCTGCATTTTACTGCGTCTTCAGCCATTCTTTTGTTGTAGTTTATTCCACAATCTTTTGAATTTCAAAATATACAAAGCTTTCAGCGCTTTCTCGGCTGCTTGGTGTGAGAGGAACGCGGCCACGTCAAACAGGTTTTGTTTCAGGTTTATCTACCACATTATAACGCTGTGACCGCTTAATATTATGCTGCTTCTTTCAACCCTTCAAAACATTATTATTACCCCTGCAAACGAGATTATTATCATGGTCAACACCTACTTGTGGAATTTCCTGATATTTTCCGGCTTTTCGCTGACAATAGTTTACATCTTCGCGTCCTATTTCATATTGAAATTCGTTTACGAAAGGTACAAAAAACGTGAGCGTCCCCTTTCATGGCTGGGTTTGGTCGTGTCCATACTGGTGATAGGCGCGGCTAACTTATCCGAAGCGTCTTACCACGCTTACAATGCGCTGACAGGCAGCATTTTCGGGGAGCCGTACATACTTTTTGACAGTCAGGTTTCCAGGTCCCTGTTGTTTTTCTCGCTGTTTTTCAAATATTACGCGGCCATGTTGCTGATACTGTTTGCCTTGTTACTTGCCCGCGAAACCAGAAAGCCGATGAAATGATTTTGCCTGCCAAATTCGTCCAAAAATACGTCTTTTGACGTAAAAATTCGACAAGCGACGAATATGTGTTTAAATCAACAACTTCCCAATAAGGCTTAGGTGAAACGACATGGCTGTTGGCTTGGAACTATTAGGTAGTCCAGTCACAAGTGTGTTCGTCGTACTCGCATTGGCTGAGTACACAGGTATCCGAAAGATGGCCGAGAAGGCTTTCAACTGGATCGCCGCAGGCGGAGTATTGCTACTCCTATCCGGCGTAACAGCTGAGAGCTTGGGATCCGGAACACTAGGTATGGTGGGTCTGGGTTCGTTGTCTTTCGGAGGCCAGCTCGCAGGGCTTTTCAGCGTCCTGGGCGGTATATCCGTCTTGGTCGGAGCTTTGCTGGCGGCATTGACACTTCTTCAGGAAACTTAAGCTTCCTGCAAGTCTTGCCAGACCAACGAACAAAACTGTGGATTGGTGATCACTACTTCTTTTAATTTATTTTTTTGCTTAGAGATGTTTTTATCAAGATATCGCCGCTTGGAAGTCGATTGGTTTCAAAACCCTAATTGCGACCCTTTGAAAACAAAGTACGAAAGTTTAGATGATGGTTGGCATGTTTTTGAACAGGGTTTCCCAGACTCCCGTAGATATGGAAAATTGGTTAATTTCCGCGATGTGGAAAAGCGTGAAGGAGGAGGAGGCGGTTTCGTCCTTGGTCCTATAGTTGCTACGGATACTGATCTGGGTCAACCGGGCTTTGATTTTTTTGCTGCCAATGCACCGTTTGTGAGAGAAAGTGAAGAAAGTAGCGTGTCTAAGTTATTTTTCCAAGAAGCCTAATAATTACCAATGAACCGCAGAATTTTGATATTATCGGTTATCGTCGTTATTATATTAGCCGTTTTTGTGTTCGAAAAGCTGCAACCGCCCCTTGAGATGCATGTCTTAACCATACTTTCCCGAGGCGGAACAGAGGCTGGCGATAATGCAACCGACTTTATTCTGGAAAGTTTCAACGGTACAGACATCAAGCTGGACAGCTTTATCGGCAAAAAAGCGATCGTGCTCCATTTCTGGTCTCTGGAGTCGGCGGGTGAATTAACGCAACTACAGACCGTACGCAACTTCTTCGGGGACAAGGTTGAGATAATCGGGGTATACCCGGAGATAGACTCTTCGAAAGCAAGAAATGCGGTAAAAGATATGGCATTAACCTTCCCGATGCTTATTGATCCAACAGGACAGGCCAAACAAGCTTACGAAGTTTTCATAACGCCCACGACTTATTTCATAGACACGTCCGGCGTTATAACAGACAAAAAGGAAGGCGCTTTAACCGAACAGGAACTGAATGAGAAACTGAAACTGCTGATCAAATAACTAACGCCGATAATTCCATTCATCAGTTTTGTACCTTTCTTCTGCGAGTTCTTTTGCCCTGTAAACCTCTTCCTCGCTCAAACAGCCCATTTCATAATCCTTGCCGTCCGTAAAACCTTTTAACACCGAATCATAAACGTCCTGAACCGAAAAATTTCCGAAATTCAGGACTTTCGTTACCCTTTCTTCAACCGATTGTATCATTTTGTCTGATATCTTTTCCCTGGGAACTTTCAGAAGCGTGAACATGGTACGCACATCCAGGTCGTAAAGTAATGTGCCATGTTGCAGCAAAACGCCGTTGCGCCGAGTCTGCGCATTGCCGGAAATTTTCTTGCCGCCTGCTATTATGTCGTTAATAGGCTTGAATTCGGATTCTATGCCGAGGTTTTTCAGCGATCCTGTTATCCACCCGCAGATCATTTGATACGACTCCCTGATTCCCGAAGGCATGCCAGATTCCGGAGCGATGACGCTGTAGGTTATCTCGCCTTTTGCATCGTGATAAACCGCGCCTCCGCCTGTGCGACGACGGACTATATCAACGCTTAACTCCTTGGCAACGTTAACGTCAACTTCATCGTTCAAGTTCTGGAAATAGCCTATTGAGACGGCCGAAGGCTTCCATGTGTAAAATCTTACCGTAGGCGGCGATTTGCCCGCAGCAACAGCTTCGCAGACTGCCTCGTCGACTGCCATGTTAGTAAACGCATCGCCCGTTTGCAGGGGGATGACACGCCATTTCATCGGTTTTCACCCAATGCCCTGATCACGTTCCTCGCTATTGCAGCCGCATCTATGCCGACCAAGTCAGCGCCTGTTTTTACTATTACACCATCTATTTTGTTTTGCATTTCCTGCTCACGCACGCCCAAATCCAGCCCGCCCAAAGAAACTTCTATCTTTTCTATAACATCTTCCGGGTGGGCAAAAAAATCACCGGTAATCTGGACTCTGTTTATTTTATCGCCGAAGTCAACCTTGACGCGCAAAAGCTTGCCGCCCTGAATTTTTTCCGTGGAAACGCCTTGCATACAACACAATAATTCTGCAGAATTAAATAACCTTCGAACACAATATCATTTGATAGGCATGACAGAGAAATCGAAAAAACTGGTTGAAGCGGCATTATTCCTGTCTCAAAACCCGATTTCTGCGAAAAGCCTGGCGCAAATCGCGGGTGTAGCCGAAAAAGAAGCTGAGAAACTAGTCGATGAGCTAAAAACAGAATACGCGGACCGTGGCATCGAGATAATTCAAACGCCCCTGGGCTGGCAAATTCATGTCAAAACGGAATTGATCGGCAAAGTGTCCCATTTGTCGCCTTATTCAGACTTGTCGGAAGGCGTGTTAAAAACGCTTGCGCTCGTTGTTTACAAGCACCCAGCGACGCAATCGTACCTGGTAAAAATGCAAGGCAACAAAGTTTACAACTACATAAAAAAACTCGAAGCCCGCGGCATGATAAAAACGCAAAAAAAGGGAAGGACGAAAGAAGTTTACGTCACGCAGGAATTCGAAAACTACTTCGGAACCACTTTAGACGAGATAAAAAAACGCGTCGAAGAGCAGATAGCGGAAATAAAAGCCAAGCAGGCCAAATCAAAAAAGGCTGATGTAGATGTCGAGTAAGAAACTTCCGAAGAACTGGCGCACGAAATTCAGGAATTTCATTACCAGCGACGGCTTTGTTGTTGTGATTGCATCGAATGCGGCGGACAAGGAAAAACTGGTATCGAAAATTGCGGAAGAGAATGATTTGGTTTTGCGTTCCGAAGATGCGGACTCGCCATTTGTTTTGCTTAAAACTAACAACCAATTAAGCGAGACGGCGTTGAAAGAAGCTGTAGAATACACTGTCGCGCACTGTGTTCAATGGAACGATAAACTGGAAAACGCCAATGTGTACTGCGTCAAGCCTAATCAATTATCGAAAACCATTCCAACAGGCGAAACGCTTGCGAAAGGCTATTTTTTTGTCAACGGCGACAAGAAGTTTTTTAACAAGATCTACGTCAAACTTTCAATAGGCGTTAAAATGGATGCGACAGGTAATGCGTTACTGGTTTCAGGCCCTGTGATGGCGGTTAGAAAAAATTCCGACTATTTCATTACGCTGCTGCCCGGCACGGCAGAAGCTGCCACGATAGTAGACGAAATAAAACGAAAGCTGTTGCTGAAGGCCGCGCCGGAACACAAGGCGTTGCTGGAAAGCATGCCAATATCAGAAATTGCCAACATTTTGCCGGATGGGACAGTAAGAATAGCGGAATAAGTTCTATAAATACTCACAACTTATTATTTGACATATGCCATCTATCGACGAAGAAGCGAGGAATATGATGCATAACCTGTTTAGTTCTGAAGTTTTCAGAGGCTACGAATCTTCTTTTCGCACCAATTTCCAGACGTTGAGAAAAGGCGTAGACCCAAAAGTCCAAAAAAAACCCTATGAGCAGTTCCTTGTCGCATTTGCGGCCTTTGAGCTTGCGGGACCTGACAATATTGATGAAGCCCTCGGTATCGCATTTCCTGCCGGTGTTGAAAGCGCCGACTTCAGAACGGTTTACGACAGAATAGTAACCAATAAAAATTTATTTGAAGTCCAGTACGATGATAGTGACATGCCAGTTGCATACAGATTACACACAAACGGCAGATTCGGTAGGCGGGATGTGCACGGAGAATTGCACATTTTGCCGGAAGGTGTGGAAAAGGGCGGCTTTATAAGATACTCTGAAATAGCAGAGTGGCTCAGGCAAAACAGATAAAGCACAGGCGTTATCGGAACCTCAAAGACCGTATTGTTTTTAACCTTGTGTGCTGAATCTCATTCATGATTGAAAAGCTTTTGGAATTATCAGGCATCAACTCGCTCAACCCGGTGCAGAAGGAAAGTGTGGATGCGGGCGTTCTAAACGGCGAGAACCTTGTCGTCTCTGCGCCCACCGCGTCCGGCAAGACATTGATCGCCGAACTGGCCATGCTGCGCTGCGTTCTGGAAAAGAAGAAAAAAACCGTTTACATCGTGCCCTTGAGAGCTTTAGCTTCGGAAAAATACGAAACGTTCAAAGAAAAGTATGAAAAGGTCGGGATAAAAATCGCGATTTCGATTGGCGATTACGATTCATCGGATTCATGGCTGGAAAAATACGACGTTATAATACTTACGTCTGAAAAATTCGATTCTTTGCTGCGGCGCGACATTTCCTGGATAAGCTCAATTGGGTTGGTCGTCGCGGACGAAATCCATATCATCGGCGACCAGAACAGGGGCCCGACAATGGAAATTTTATTGACAAAATTAAAACGATTAACAAAAGCGCAATTTATTGCGTTGTCGGCTACGATAAAAAACGCGCGCGAAATAGCCAATTGGTTAGACGCGAAGGTCGTTGAATCGGATTACCGGCCTGTTAAACTTTACGAAGGCGTTTATGCCGAAGGGAAAATCGGATTTTACGGAAAGGAAAGCGTTAATCTGGATGGAGATGAGCTGCCGGAAATAAAAATCGTTCACGATACTGCCAAAAAAAATAAACAATCTTTGGTTTTCATGGCGACACGAAAATCTGCCGAGGCGACTGCGGAACGGATTTCCGAATATATGAACGATAAATTGTCCAGTACCGATACGGCGGAACTAAAAAAATTGTCCGAGGAAATCTTGAATGTACTGGAATATCCCACAAAACAATGCGAACGGCTTGCGAAATGCGTTAAAGGAGGAATTGCGTTCCATCATGCGGGATTGGTTTCAAAGCAACGCAAGCTTATTGAAAACGGATTCAGAAACAATTTGATCAAGGCGATTGCTGCGACGCCGACTCTTTGTTTAGACGGAAATACAGAAATATGGAACTTCATGAAGCGTACCCGTATCGAAGATACTAGCAAAGGCATGTCATTAGCTTTAAAAGGGAACGATGTTGTTGAAGTCCCTGTCCAAGGTATCAACAATCTAAAATCTCCAAAAAGAATGATAAAAATTACTACAGTTTCTGGCAATAGTATAACCGTAACGCCTAACCATGAAATGATGGTAAAAAAACAGGGAAAACAGGCATTGGTGCAAGCCGGTAATTGTAAAAAAGGGGGCAGAATAGCAACCGTGGGAAATATCCCCATCGTTCAGTTTAAAAACCCCAAATGGAGTGACTTTGTTATTGATCATACATTGCCGTTTCCCGACGAAGAATTGGATAAAAGAACGTTTTACATTATAGGTTTGATGTTGGGTGATGGATATTCGGGTGCAGAAACAAACAACGATCGTATAAAGTATAAAGGATCCCCTTCTATAGTCGGACGTGATGCACTATTATTCAAAGAAGTAAAACGGCTTTGTAATAAGCGTAAAATCCATTACAGGGAAACGAAAAACGTATACGGCGTCCCACAACTTGTTTTATCCAAATCAAATTGGTTTAGGGAATTTTTAGTTAGATGTGGGATAGATGCAGGAAGCAAAAAATATATAAGCCTCAGGCTACTATCGGCTGACAGAAACCTGTTAAAATGGCTGGTCAAAGGCTTATTTGATACAGACGGATGGGTGGAAAAGAGAACCAAAAGAGTCTGCTTCTCCAATATATCTGTTAACCTGATAAAAGATGTCAGAATGGCATTACTTAGGTACGGCATCGTTACACGTGCAAGAAATCGGGAAGGAAAAAAATTAAAGATGCACAGAAAGATTTATTATTCAAAGGATTCCAAAGAGCTTTCTATCAACCATTCGGCTTCTATAAAGAATTTTTTCACAAAAATAGGATTTTTGTTAGAAAGAAAAAACAACAAACTGAAGGGCGTGTATAACAGCCTTAACAAAGATCTTTTAAAAGTGGCATGTAAGAAATGCAAATATACAGTTCATGCTGATGTTTTCGGTGGTAGGACAAAAACCCAAAAAATATGGGGACGACAAAAAAGATCGATAGTTATGCTCCTAGGAAGGGAAGGATCCCTGACTTCCAGACATGTAAGAGCCCGGCTGAATTGTTCGCCGTTCAGACGAGAAGGCAGATTAGACCATCATTTTGCATTTATTTCCAGAAATAAGGAAGGAAATACTAAAATATGGAAATTGAACAGACTGGGTTATTATGTTTATAGGAATATTTTATTGAAAAAAAGAGAAATAAAGAACTTCTTTAATAAGTTACATTTTTGCCCTTTTTGCAAGAAAATTCTTATAAAAACCCTCAGAAAAAGTTGGAGAGAAAACGATTTCTCCGGCGACATTTTCTGGGACATAATAAAATCCGTCACCACTACCAAACCCAGCGGTAAATTTGTATACGATGTGATCCTGCCTGAAGACGGTACTAATAGTCATCTTTTCGCGGCAAATGGTTTTTTAGTCCATAATTCTATGGGCATCAATCTGCCCGCTTACCGTGTGGTAATTCGCGACGCAAAAAGGTTTTACGCGCTTACAGGTTGGTCGTATATACCTGTCCTCGATTACCAGCAGATGTGCGGAAGGGCCGGGCGGCCTCAATTTGACACGCACGGAGAATCAATTTTAATTGCAAAATCACTCAACGAAGGTGAAGACCTTGCGGAACGCTACATAATGGGAGAAACGGAAGAGATTTATTCCAAGCTTGCATCGGAACCTGTTTTGCGCGTTCAGATACTCGCGCTGATAGCAACCGAAACCTGTAATTCAATTCAGAGCGTATACGATTTCTTCTCCCGAACATTTTACGGTTTGCAATATGGCTCTTCATCCGAACTGGCTGAAAAAATTGATGCGATAATCGATTTTTTAAAAGGCCAGCGTTTTGTCGAACAACTTGATGATAAACTTCGCGCGACTGTGATAGGCAAAAGGGTTTCAGAGTTGTACATAGATCCGGACACGGCTGTAAAAATCATTGCCGGGTTAAAAAATTCCAAGGGCGCGCAGGTCGATAGCAGCGCTTTGATAGAATTGTTGACAACGGCTCTGGAAATGCGGCCTTATCTTAATGTCAGGCAAAGAGAATTCAACGACCTTTATGAAAAAATCAGTTCCGCAGAACTGTTGCATGAAATGCCGGACGAGTGGGATTACGATTACGAGGAATCGCTTAAATCGTTTAAGACTGCGTTAATGGCTTGTGACTGGATGAATGAGGCTACGGAAGAACAAATTTTTGAGATTTACGGGCTAACACCCGGAGAATTGCACAATAAAATTTCTATACTGGACTGGCTTTTTTATTCGGCTCAGGAAATCGCAATTCTGCTGGGCGCAAAGGAAATAATCAAAGATTTGCGCAAGACGCGTGTCAGGATTGTTTACGGCATCAAGGAAGAATTGCTGCCTCTCGTGAAGTTGCGCGACATAGGGCGCTTCCGCGCAAGGAGGCTGTTCAATGCAGGATTTGTTTCCATTGAAAAATTAAGAGAAGCGCCGGAGATTACTATAGCTACGTTATTGGGACCGAATGTTGCCAAATCCGTTAAACGACAGCTGTCCGGCAAAGAGGATGAAAAGAATTTTGAGGCAAAAGGTCTGATGGAGTTTACACAGGAGTAATAAATTACCCGGGGAACCTTCTTTTAAAATCCTACAGGTATCGATCTGCTTGCCGATTTCCTCCAGCCGGTCCGAACAGTGTTGGAGTCGGTCGAAGTTTACCCGGTAGATTTTCGCCGTGCTACCCATACCATATTTGGGAAATTCTTGCTTCGTGACCTCTCTTGGCTCCTGGAGTATCCCCAATTCCTTCAAATATGCGAAATGCTCCCGGCTAACAAGGCGTTGATAGTAGTAATCGCCGTGTGGTTCTTTTGCTGCATTTCCATGCCATACAAACACCAGTCGCGCCTCACCATCGGCAACCCCAGAGGCAGCACCGCCAGCAAGACCGGCATCAAGGTCATAAGGGTTGCAGAGCTACTTCCTATATCCCCGTGGTCCAACGGCGTGCCTCTCTTTGTACGCGGGATCCAGCCCCAGCCTGGACAAATACACGTCCCAATAAACCCTCTCGTCTCCGCTGAGGTTGGTGGGCGGTCCATGCTTGACTACGGCTTCGCGCCATCTGGCAAACTCGCGCGGCGATTCGTCTTTCATCTCCTCGAACGCGACCTCAGCCGCAGCCTCAAGGAAGAACTTCTTTATGGAATTCACCATCCATCGCCGCATATATTTGTCCTGGCAGGCCTAAGTACGTAACGGTTTATCCGCTTCCTGTATATTGTAACTACTATACAATAGAAATCCTTATATACTACTACAGTATAATATCACTAACCCGTGGTAAAAGCTAACTGAAACACACACTGTGTGTTTCTAGCTCCGAAGGTGCTATTATGGTCGTAATTAACAAGGAAGATATGGAAGATCTGGTTAAGCTGTATAGAGAGCAATTGGTTGATGCGAAAATAAGGCTGAACGCTGCACGCACGCTTAAGGAGATCAAGTTCCTGCAAAGCAAGATTAACTTCCTGACATCGCAGATAGGCGAGATCAAGGGAAGCAAGATCAATACGCACAGAAAGGGGCGTTGAGGCGGTTTTTATGAAGCAGTTAATGAATAGTTTAGGCATACCTTCGGTCTGGGGTGTGGTTTTTACAGACAAACTAGACATAATAGACGTCTATCCAAGGAATTTTGATGCGATTGACATTAGGGCATTAGCCGAGATAAACGGCGTTCTCGATGAATGGATAAGATTAAGAAACATACGAGAAATCGTTGATGCTGACACAAAACTCTATGTAAGCAAATTCGGAAATATTGTCTTGTATGTAAGCGGGGATCCGGATGTGAATTTCTCGGATATCTGGGACATTGCATCCGGGCTCAAGAACAGATATGCTGAGAAAATTAAAAAGGGTGATTAGATGAGTCCGACATTTGAAAAAGGCAAAGATCCGTACCATCTTGATAACATATTTTACAATATTTACGAAATAGACAGTTGCGGTTTAAGACCGCAGAGACGCTTGGTCGAGACTTTAATGTCGGATGTGCAGACAGGCTTTGACCATGAGGCTCCTTACCACAGTCCTTCTTTCTGGCTAAAAATGGACAAAGTGTCCAATCTGTTCACCGGTGTCACAATAGCGAAAATTTTCGATCCTTCATTTTACGCCGAATCCGCGCTGGTGCCCGGTGAATATCTGGGAGAAGACAATGAAAAGCTTCGGGTAATGAGAAAAGATTTACAAAAATTAATGAGAGCAGGAAGAAGTTTTACCCTAAGAATGCTTGCTGGCTATCCCGCAGGTTTGGATCAAAAAGAATTAACAGAAGAGGAAGCACGCAAAATAGCAGAAAGATTGAGATCAAGATACGGTATAAACTCAACCTCTGACAGCTGCATCGGATTTTTGACTGGTAAAAGCGCAGTAGAATCCGAAAATCTTGAAGAGACTACGCTCCAGCTTACTAAGTTTTGGGAAATAACTTATGATTTCTGGAACAACGAAGGCAGGGAAGAAAGGACATTGTACCATGCGGCCAAGCTTGATTTGATGAACGCGATAACAGATGCGACAATAAGAAAAGCTGAATCATTGGGGTTAGATCCGAATATGTTCACGCGCAATGATGAAATGCACGCAGACTATTGGAGACAGGTTTACAACGAAGACGTGCCTTTGCCCCATGTTCTTCTTGCGAGATCAAGAGAAGTTGTTGATATGGCTAGAGGAAAATATCAAAGGTGAAGAATTTGGAATCGAACACTAGATATAGATATATGACATCCTCCCGCGACTAAAGTCGCGGGTTTCCTTAGGCGAATGTCACGTTGTGATGTTCTACCTGACCCTCAACGTAACGGATCTGCGTATGCACGTCCGTTAGACCTGTCGTCACAGCGTAATATCCGCGGCTCCA
>JACPZZ010000028.1 GCA_016195275.1 Candidatus Aenigmatarchaeota archaeon
AACGAGAGCCCTATCAATAACTAAATGCATGAATGATAGGGCTGATTCGTTCCCTGTCAGTTTTTTATTTTTTCTCAGAATAAGCGTGAGCAATTCATCTACTGATTGAAATCAGTAGATTTCTTGTCACCCGATTAAAATCAAGTCTAAGATCAATGTAGATGTACATATCTTAGATATGCCAGATGGCAAACATTACCATTTTTATATGCCTTCCAGAACATACTTCAGAAAAAAAACATAATAAACATGCTATACAAGACCTGAAATTAAACGTAATTTATTCTTCCGGACTGTAAAAACCTTTAAATACCACTATACTCATTATTAATTTGCTGCAGGGCGTTAGGCCTGAGTTTTCGCTTCGTCGGCGACGCTGTGAAAGGCTTTTTTCAACTGCGGTTAGATAAAAGCGCGACAATGCGCTGATCTCCAATTTGGAGTTACATGGAGATCTGAGGAACATTCTTGGTGTTGGTAAATTGACACGCGGTCGATAGAAACAGACATAGTCTGTTTCAGTCGCATTCGTGTGTTAGCCTAGAGTTTCAGATCCGACGCAGGTTAGAAAAACGAGTTGGGCATGAATTTGGTCGAGGATTAAAGATGATGTCCAACTCGTTTTTAGCAAGGTGAAATTCTGTATAGAAATAGACGTAAATAAGTGTGATCTTCCAATAAGATCGATTACTCCAAAAAAAGAGGAAAAATTCGCGGTAGCGGACGTAAACTGAAAATTCAGTCGAAATCCGCTACACAATTCCGGTTGATCCTGCCGGAGGTTACTGCTATCCGAATCCGGTTCAGACATGCGAGTCGTTGCCGCAAGGCAAGGCGAACTGCTCAGTAACACGTAGCCAACCTACCCTTAGATCAGGGATAAGCGCGCGAAAGTGCGGCTAATACCTGATAGCCGCCTATACCTGGAATGGTTTGGCGATTAAAGCTTCGGCGTCTAAGGATGGGACTGCGGCCGATCAGGCTGTTGTGAGGGTAGAGGCGACTGACATACATCACAGATGTATGTCGATCTCTGCAATCCTCACAAACCTATAACCGGTAGGGGCCATGAAAGTGGGAGCCCCGAGATGGATTCTGAGACATGAATCCAGGTCCTACGGGACGCAGCAGTTACGGAAACTCCACAATGCGCGCAAGCGTGATGGGGGGATTCGGAGTGTTGCAGTTTTTAACTGCAACTTTTGCCGAGGTTAGTGCCCTCGGAGAATAAGTGGTGGGTAAGACGGGTGCCAGCCGCCATGCTATCAGTTGGTTTTAAAGAAACTGGCTGATGGTCACGGTATGCGGTAATACCCGCGCCACGAGTGGTAATCGCGATTATTGGGCCTAAAGAGTTCGTAGCCGGTTTGGCAAGTCCCTAGTGAAATCTGGCAGTTGACTGTCAGGCGTGCCGGGGATACTGCCGAACTTGGGACCGGGAAAGGGTACGGGTACTTTCGGGGTAGGGGTAAAATCCTGTAATCCTGAAAGGACCACCAGATAGCGCAAGTTATGAAAATAATTTCCGCTCGGTGAATGGCGAAACTTCTTTGGAAATTTTTTACCAAAAAAGTTCCACAGAAGGCGCGTACCTAGAACGGGTTCGACGGTGATGGACGAAAGCCAGGGGAGCAAACTGATGGAAATTTTTCCGTCGGGCTAAAACGGGATTAGATTTAAATCTAGTCTAAATTTACTGGGTTTACTAAATACCCCAGTAGTCCTGGCTGTAAACGATGCAGACTTGGTGTTGCCAGTTCTTCGTGAACAGGCAGTGCCGTAGTGTAGATGTTAAGTCTGCCGCCTGGGGAGAGAAAGGCCGCATGGTTAAACTTATATTGTTATTAATAGCAATTAAGTTAAGCGACCTTTCCCCAAATACGGCCGCAAGGCTGAATTATTGGCGGTGTGATGGAACCTAAATTTCACGAACTTGCTAAAGAATTCGAGAAGGCTTGTAAAGAAGGCACAGTATCTCGACTGCTTCAAAAAACTCCGCAAGCTTTGTTACCTTTTAGACTTTCGCTGGGCTTGAGCCAGAAAAAACTGGCAAACAAACTCAAGGGACGACTGTCCGTTCCTATGATAGTCAAACATGAAAAAGGCCGTACAAAGTTTATAAGGAAAGGGACGACAGAAATTCTTGCAGGAATGCTTCCTAGCAAAGTATTACTCCGTGACATTATGAAAAATTACACACGATTCATGGAGATGAAAAACGGAGGCTTTATGACTCCGGAAAATGCCAGGAAGTTACAAAGAGTTTGGCTGCACAAAACCACAAAAAAACAAAGGCAAGAGTGGGGGCGGTTGGGTGCGATAAAATCCAACAGCGGGGAGAAGCTTACAGAACAGGAAAACGAAATAAAAAAATTGTTGGACTCAACAAATGTTGAATATACCATACACGACCAGATAGAAACAAATTTGCTGAGTTTAAACATTGATTTTGTTCTGTACAAGCAAAATAAGCCGTGGTGTTTTATCGAAGTGACTAAACGAAAGCACGACATGGCAATCCTCTGTCAAGCATATGCATATCGGAGCAGATTGCTAAAGGAAAGTTATCCTCGTGCTACAATTATGTTGGTTGCTGATAACCTGTCTTTAATGCCCGCCAGAATTTTAGAAAAAGAGTTTGATTTTGTTTTTGACTCGAATTCTATGAATAAATTTAGCAAGTTTGTGGGTTCCTAAGCCGCTTATACAGCGTACTTAAGGGAAAGAAGAAAATTTGAAAATAAATTTTTTCTTCCCCTAATTGGCGGGGGATCACACAAGGAGTGTAGGCTGCGGTTCAATTGGATTCAACGCCGGAAAAGGAAACTCGTTCCTACGGATATCTTACGAGGAGCGACAGCAGAATGATGGTCAGTCTGACGGGCTTACCAGACAAGCTGAGAGGAGGTGCATGGCCATCGTCAGTTCGTACTGTGAAGCGTGCCGTTAAGTCGGTTAAATCGCTAAGCCACATAAAAGCTTCTATCGGAACTCTGTAACAGAAAAATAATAACCTTCCTTGCTGAATTTAGATTATGCAAGAGATCATAACCAAAGATTTTATAAAATCCAAACGGGCAAAAAGGCTTCCAGAAATCTTAAAACTGGACGAAGAATTTGCGTATTTGCTTGGGTTATGGAAAGCGGACAGATCTTCAACAGCAAAGGGAATTGTTGGTCTGATAAGCAAGGACGAAGAACTTCTGAACGTTTTCAGGAAATTCTTTGAGCTTAAGCTAAAGATGAAAGCAAAGGAAAGAGTTGTTATCGGTTACGGGTTAACCAAAGAAGTTTACGTATGTAGTATGCCGTTTAGAAGAATTCTGGAATTTGTTTCCCAAAATAGATTGGAAATGTTAAAGGATTCCAGAATTATCTTGTCTTACATCGCCGGATTAATTGATGGTGATGGATCGACAGGAGGAATGGCGCATCTTGTGATTTTCTACGGTAAAAAAGAAAAAGAAGACGCCGAGAAAGATAGAAAATTAATTTTATCTTTAGGCTTCAATACAACGCTGAACGAAAAAGAAAATCATTTGAGATTGTACATTCTTAGGCCATCGAAATTACTGCAAAAGTTAACTGAATTCATAGTTTTGAAAAGGAAGCTTGTGACTTGGCGAGACCATCGAACGAGACCCATATCCAATGTTGCTAATCTTGTCTGCGGACAAGATGCACTCATTGGAAACCGCCACTGATAAAGTGGAGGAAGGAGTGGGCGACGGTAGACGATTATAACAGTATAATCGGCCGTAGTCTGTATGCCCCGAATCTCCTCGGCAACACGCGGCCCTCAATGGTTGGGACAATGGGTTCCGACCGCGAAAGCGGAAGGCAATCCCCTAAATCCAATCTCAGTTCGGATCGAAGGCTGTAACTCGCCTTCGTGAAGCTGGAATTCCTAGTAAGCGAAAGTCACTATCTTTCGCTGAATGCGTCCCTGTTCCTTGCACACACCGCCCATCAAGCCATCCGAGTGGGGTTTTAGTGAGTTTCGTCCTTCGGGGCGAATCAAACTTGAACTCTATGAGGGGGGCTAACTTTGATAGTCACAAGCTGTCAGAGGCCTAAAGTTGTAACAGATTGTCGGTAAGACAGTTTTTGTTATTTGGCTTTTTGGGATTTTTCAGGTGATGATTACCTATTGGTATATTTTATCACTTGAATCTCAAAATTCATGTCTTGGCCGGCAATCTACAAAAAGGTAGCCGTACGGGAACGTGCGGCTGGATCACCTCCTAATTTTGACCCCGCGAAGGTCGTTGGGAGAAATCGATCGCCAAAAGCTTGTTGCGATAGGTGTAAACAAGGAAAAGGAATTTTATACAGAACACCAATAGCTAAAAACTGGCTGGGCATGAAATGATAATGAATATTTATCAATGATGCCCAGCCAGTTTTTCTAACCTGCAAAATTTATTTATTTTTTTGGAAATAATCAAATAGCGCACAGATGGCTCAGTAAAATAATCGTCAATCAACGTATTCAATATGTGTATCCGTGCATACATAATCTTTATATCTAGCCTCTCCCAAGAAAAGAAAGTTTCGTTACCCACTAGGAGTGAATTTGTATGGCATTTGATGTGAAAGAGCATGAAAGGTTGAGGAAAAGCGTCCAGGACGCAATGATAGCATTACCAATGGGTGCGGTCTATCTCAACAGCAGGACCGGAGTAAAACTGCAGTATGACGGACCCGATGGCAAACCAACCGTAAGATATCTTGACCCGATGGCATCTTCTGCTATCGCGAATGCATTAGTCCCGATGGGCGGCATCATTTATCGCGGCGGCCACGGTGGTGGTAAGACCACACTTGCCCAAAAAGTCGCGCACATGGTCACGGGCATTCCGGAACCAGAACACGGTTACATAAGCGGCAACGACGACCAGAACGTTAACACGCTGATAGCATCTTTCAAGACAGGCAAATTATTGACAACAGGTGAAGAGGAAGTTGTCTGGCGCCGCTTCGTCACATCGCCAGTGAAAATCGTTGATGAGTTGAACCGTTTTCCCCCGCCTGCGCAGAACGCTTTATTCAGGCTATTGAACAAAGGTGTTGCGGAATTCGTTGATTACGAAACAAGGGTAGAAGATTTTGTTTTAATGGCTACTGAAAACCCGAACGATCCTGGTACATATCCTTTGAGCCGCCCTTTCGTTGACAGGTTTGGCTTGTGTATTCCAGCACCGCAAATCGCTTCCGCCCAGGATCAATATGCATTGTTAGAAAGGCCTGACGAAAAGCTTGTCGGGCTGAAAGTTGATAAAAAACTTTCATGGGACGAGTTGAAAAAACTAAGAAAGATGGTTTCCGAAGACATCGATTTGGATTCGGAAACCAAGTTGTATGCGATTTATCTGACGCAGGCCATCTCAACTTGTATACGCGCTGACGGCAACGACAAATCGCACAATGCGCTGCGCATACCGGACCGCTGCAAGGGCTGTCATTTCGATACTGCAAACTCTGTTTGCCAGATGACCCAGACCGGCATATCCGGCCGAGCGGCGCTTGACTTACAAAGATACGCTAAAGCTTACGCATGGGTTGCTAACGCTTTCAAAGACCCGCAACACCCGAGCGTCCAGCCTTCTATTCTTGAAGCTGTCGCTCCGTACGCATTTTTCCACAGACTGGAACCGAACGAAACACGACTTAAGGAAAACGGCGGCTCGGGCGCAGTAGGCGCGGAATTCAAGTACGTCTCAAGCGTTGTAGCCCGCGCATCGCAGGGTTATGCGAGCGTGCGTGACGTGTTAGTTTCGGATTTCCCTGAAATAATGGAAGGCGAAAAGGAATTCGCGGGCTCAAGGCTCGAGGCAGCGGCAAACGGCGACATTGTTTTACAAACGCAGTTCGCCCCTCTGGCAAGACAGGCCGGCACAGACGAGTTCAGAGAGTTTGCAAAAAAGCTGCAAAAAGACTTAAGTGAAGGCGAGCTTAACGACATATCAAGGAACATTACTTTTGGCAGCGAGCTGGAACCCGCAGCGAAAGAATATTTAATGTCAAAAGTCAGGGAACAGAATTCAAGGAAAAGCTAGGTGTTTGAAATGTCGATAGCTGATGAAATAAAAAAGGCAAGAGAACTCCACCCTCCTACGCTCCGTGCTGCGGGTACGCCGGCCGGATTTCCGAAAGAAACGTGTTTGGCGTTATACGAGGAAACTGCTGATGACCTTGCTGATGCTGCCGTGTCTTTACTGAAAGATAGAATGCCAAAGGGCTTGAGTACATCCACGCTCAGGTCTCTTGCCCCGCTCGGTTTGATGGTAACCGCATACAGCGGGAGGTCGTTGACTGTCAGTTTTTCTCATACTGTCCCGAAGCCGTACATGCATGCGGCGCTGAAACGTGCCGGCACGGAAATCAAAGTGTATAACCCGTTGGGCGTTGACGAAGGCGATTATATTTTCGATGTACCGGATTCTATAATTCCGGACTTTAATGACCTTCGAAAGTTGGATGGCATAAGCATGGGCGTCGCAGACGCCTCGTACTGCAGGCCTGAAGCTGTTAACCCAATGATCCTTGCGTACGCGTGCAGCCCTCATAGCCGCCCTTTGGTTGCGGCTGCGATAAAAGAATTGATCAGGGACGGCAAACTGGAAATGCCAACAACTGAAATGTCCAAAAGAAGGGCACTGGACATGATAGCGCAGTTTGCGCCGGACGGGTTTGAGTACATATTCAATGTCGCAAGAAGGCACGACGTTGACATGCACTTTGCATTAGAAGACGCACAAAGAAGTAATGGCCGATTTATTGATTACTGGACAATGTAGTAAATTACTGCCTTCGTATATCTACAACTATTTAATTTTAGTCAAACAACTTCTTCGAATGGGCCGATAGATCAATTGGTAGATCGCGACGTTTGCATGACCTTTTTGGGAAAAAGGTCAATCAAAAACTGACCAAAAAGTTCCGATGTACGTCGAGGCTGCGGGTTCGAGTCCCGTTCGGTCCATGCATCAAATCTTTCGTTAAGTGAAATAAGTTAAATTGATTGCTACTAAATATATATATGGTTCAATTACGAAGAACATTAAATTTGTTTGATACAATTTCTCTTTCTATAGGTGCAATTGTTGGGGCGGGAATTTTTGTCCTTACTGGTTTAGCTTCACAAGTTGCGGGGCCTGCATTGATTCTCTCAGTACTTATAGCTAGCTTTGTTGCAACACTAACTGCGATCAGTATTTCCAACCTCGTAAGAGCTTTTCCTAAGGAGGGTGGAGAATACGAATATGGCTACAAAATTCTTTCGCCATTTGCTGGCTTTATTTCTGGTTGGATGTGGACGCTGAATAAAATGGTTGCCGGCGGTGTTTTGGTATTAGGATTTGCCACTTACCTCTCTGCTTTTTTTCCTTTCATTCCTCTAAAAGAAACTGCAGTTACATTGATTGGCTTGGTAACTTTGATAAACCACAGAGGTGTGAGAACGATAGGAACTGCAATCGATTTTCTAGTTATCTTAAAACTAAGTATACTCATTTTTTTCATCGTTCTTGGAAGTCTTTTTATTAAAGCCGACAATTTCTTTCCTTTTGCTCCCCAAGGCGTTGGTGGAGTTCTGCACGCCGCTGCGATTATCTTCTTTGCATATGTCGGCTTTGCTAGACCCGTTTATCTTGTCGAAGAGATTAAAAATCCGAGAAAGAATATTCCGAAAGGGATTTTCCTTGGCCTATCGATCTCAACTGTAATTTATTTGCTCGTTACTATTGTCGCAATTGGCTTAGTCGGAAGTAGTTCTTTGGCTAGAACGGATTCCCCTTTAGCAATTGCAATAGCTTCGACCAATGTAAATTGGGCTCCAAATCTCATTGTTCTCGGTGGATTAATTGCTACCTTTTCTGTTTTATTAGACGATAATCTTGCATTATCGAGAATGATTTTCGCCATCGGTAGAAAGGGCGACTATCCAAAATGGTTCGCAAAAATAGAAAAGAAGAGCAGAGCACCAAGAAGGGCAATCCTTGCAACCGGAATGATTACCGCGATTTTGACTTTTCTTTTTGACCTTAGACAACTAGCAGAGGTTGCTAGTTTTTTAATATTGACTTATTTCGCTTTAGTTAATTTATCGGCAATTAAAATGGAAAAAAAGAAACTTCCAGCTATAATACCAGTAATTGGGTTTATCGGAACTCTGAGTCTTGCACTTTCTCTTGCGGTCAAAAATATTATCATAGGTCTTTTATTAATTTCAATAGGCATAGTTTATTTTCATTTAAAGAGGAGTGCAAGCGGAACCGTAAAGCGGAACGTAATTCATATAACTGAGTCCGGATAATAATTATACTTATGACTGCAAGCTTTTCCTCAGAAAACAGTGTTCGGTCAAGCAATCAAGCAAGAGTTCGACCGAGGTTCATTCTTCATCCGATCCATTACAAAACCAAACCAATAATAATCGCATTTGACGCAATCATGTTTTCTTTGGCGTCGACAAGCTTCAGGAAGATTGTAGAGTAATTTTGTCTTTCCTAAGCAACTTCTTGCCCCACTTGTTCATGCACTCTATTATATCTGAAAATTCCTGCCCCACCCCTGTCAACGAATAGTTGACAGAGATAGGTTGTGTATTTGTTACGCGTCTGTCTACTATGCCCCTCTTTTCTAAAAATTTCAGCGTTCTTGATAACGTCGTCGAGTTCATTCTAAGCGCCCTTTTCAATTCGTTGAAATTTGATGATCCGCTAATCAGAAGCCTGCACACGACTTCCAGCCTGTGCCTTGTCCCGACCGTGTTTATCGTCTTGGATACAGCTTCCATATCTTTCGTAGGTATCGCCCCCGATACCGTATTCTATATATAGTCTAATTTATATACTTAGTAACATTACTGTACTGGAGGTATCCAAATGGGCAGGAAAAAGAAAATGGCAAACGGCTGTTGCTGAAGGGGGTTAAATAATGAATAAAAAGGAAGATTTGGTGGTGTGCGCATGCGGCTCGGGAAAACATTACAAAGACTGCTGCGGTGTACCCGCCAAGAAAAACTAGCCGCATGCGGCTAGTTCATCGGAGTGTTGCTGCCTATGCCAACCGGTATTCCTTCCGTTTTAATGCTTATCGCCGCGGTTGTGCTAATTGTAGCTGGCATAGGTTTTGCAAATTTATTTTTACTTAACCCCGCAGATAGAGGAATGGCGAATTCGGGCTCGTCTGTAGTTAACGATACCAACGAAAATGGTCTGAACACACCGGCGAAAACCGGTTGGCTCGATAATTTTAACCGGAATATCGTAGACGGTGGCCCGCCCAAAGATGGGATACCCGCAATAGACAAGCCAAAATATATCAGTGCGCTCGAAGGTGACAAGTTATTAAAAAACACCGACATTGTGTTCGGAATAAATTACAAGGGCGTGCAAAAGGCGTTTCCGCGGAAGATGCTTGTATGGCACGAAATAGTTAACGATGTAATTAAAGGTGAAAAAATATCTGTAACCTATTGTCCACTAACAGGAACCAGCATAGGTCTGAAAGGCGCAAATAATTCTGGTGTGGATTTCGGAACTTCGGGCAAATTGGTGAATAGCAATTTGGTAATGTATGACAGGCAAACAAATAATCTGTGGCCCCAGATATTGGGCATCTCAATAAACGGTGCGGACAAGGGCGATGAACTCGGATGGTTTCCTGTTTATTGGACTACGTGGGGACAATGGAAAAACAAATATCCGGATACTTTAGTTCTCTCGGAAAACACCGGCTTTTTGAGGCCGTACGACAATGACCCATACGGGTCATATAATGGAGAAAACACTTACTACCAAACAGGGGGACCTTTCTTTCCTTTAATGGCGCAGAACAATAAATTGCCGCCGAAACAGGTTATTGTTGGCATAAAACTGAACAATTCTTACGTGGCCGTACCAAAAGATCTGGCAAAAAGCAAGAGGAATATCACAATAAATCTGGCTAATAAAACGATTTTAGCAGTTTATGATTATGACTTGGACAGCGTGAATGTGTTTGAAAAGGACAGCAAAGATCCTGTCACATCATTCGATGCGATGTGGTTTGCTTGGTATGCCTTTTACCCTGAAACAGAGGTGTATTTGGACGAAGGTTAAAATGTTTTTTCATCAACTTGGGTATATACTTTCAATTAATAAATTTAGGAACACCTTTATCGCCGTATTTGTGGCTTTTTTCTTCTTGTACCTTTATGCCATCGGCAACATAACCACGGTAGAAACTCCAAGACACGGTTTCAAATTAGTTGAAGACTGGCAAAACAATATATTAAAAAGCAGGGCCGCGTTTGTCTGGGAACCGATAGCCGTATTTTTCTTAGGCAATGTCGCGGTTTTCCTTTCTTTGCCAAACGTATTGTTGGCTAAAATTTTGTCTTTACTTGTCGCAGCTAATTTCACAGTCTCTGCTTTTAGCCTGTCCTTACCAAAGGTTTGCAGAATCAGTCCGTCAAAAAGTCTTCTAAGCGCTGCCCCCAGCCTCCTCACGGGCTTTGCGTGCTGCGTTCCTGCCTTTTTAGTGGTTCTGGGTTCTGGCACGGCAGCCTTTATCTCTCTTTTCATGGGCATAAGGCCTGCCTTCATACCCATCAGTTTTATTTTATTGATTTCCAGCCTTTACTGGACCGTAAACAAAATAACAGAGATAAGAAGAAGTTACGAGCCTGCCTATAGATAAATATCGTACATCCGACATATATAAATGCCGGCATTGTTAATATCAAGGTATGAGAGCGGTACAGATAAATGGATATGGCGGTAATGAGGTTGTCGTAATCAATGACGTGCCAAAGCCTGCTTTGTCCGCCGGGAAAGTCCTGGTAGAAGCGGAAGCCGCAGGCGTTAATCCGGTTGACTGGAAAATACGCCAGGGATATTTGCAGCAAATGGTAAAACTGCAGTTTCCTTCAACTTTGGGCGGCGATTTTTCAGGCGTTGTAGTTGAAGCAGGTGAGGATGTTTTTAACTTCAAAAAAGGCGACGAGGTTTATGGAAACGCGAGCGTGTTGCGCGGCGCTTCAGGATCGTTTGCTGATTTTATTTCAGTGGGTACGCAGTTCATTGGGCGAAAGCCAAAGAACGCCAACCATGACGAAGCTGCCGGATTGCCGCTGGCAGGCGCGAGCGCTTTGCAGGCCACAGAGCAGCTAAACCTTTCGGAAGGCAAAAAAATTCTAATTCACGGCGGCTCTGGGGGTATAGGGTCGATTGCGATTCAGTTGGCTAAACATTTGGGCGCATATGTAGCCACGACTGTACGCTCTGATAACATTCAATTCGTGAAAGAAATGGGCGCGGATGAGGTAGTAGATTACACGAATAGCTCTTTCGAAGACATTTTGCACGATTATGACGCTGTGTTTGACACTGTGGGCGGCGAGACTTACAAAAAATCTTTTAAAGTTCTGAAGAAAGGCGGTATGATCATTTCTATGCTCGAGAAGCCGGATGCCGGGTTAATGGAAAAATTCGGGGTTAAGGCTTCCTCTGTATCAACGCAGATAAACGCCGACACGCTGTCAAAGCTGACAGAACTTGTTGAAAAGGGTACGATCAAAGTTCACGTGGACAAGATGTTTCCGCTGGAGCAGACCGCCGAAGCGCTTGACCATCTTCAGACAAAACACCCGCGCGGAAAAGTCGTAATTACTATCAGTTCGTAGGAAGTAAATGACGTTATGAGATAACTTCGATAACGGGAACGTCGGTTATATAGGCTAAACGCAAATTGTAATTATGTCCGCGCAGCTTTCAGAGGAAGAGATGGATATTTTAACAGCGATCATGGAAGGCGGCGACCAAACGACATACGACAAGATAGGCGCCGGTTTGAAGTTTCTTTCCGGCGCAACCGACATCGAAGAAAATAAATTAAAAATCGTCCTTAAAAAGCTGGTTAAAGACCGTTACGTCGAACACAGGTTTTTTTCCGACGGAACGGACGATTATATCCTGCGCGAAAAAGGTATGGAAACTGTGAACGCTAATTTGTAGTTACTGCTTCAATTTCAGAATATTATTTACAACCCTTGGGTTCCATCCGACAATAATTTCGCCGTTGATATCCAGCACAGGAACGCTGATCTGGCCTGATTTTTGGATCATCTCTTCCGCAATCTTGGGATCCGCGGATACGTCAACCTTTTTGTACGGAATGTTGTTCTGCTTGAAAACCTCTTCGTATTTCTTGCAGTAATAGCATGTCGGTGTGGAATACAAAGTTATCATTTTACCAGCCTAAACAACTATTTTTGCCAAAGGATTTATTTATTCATGTTCCTTTTCTTCGTCAATTGTCATATCTTCCTGCAGGTTCATCGCAAATTCGTTTGCGAACTTGGCAGCCTCGCCGCCATCGATAACGCGGTGGTCGAAAGAGATTGAAATGGGCATGATTGTTCTTATCTGGACTTTTTTATCGACAACGACAGGCTTGTCCTGCATCCTTCCTATTCCCAGTATCGCCGCTTCTGGATAGTTTATAATTGGAACTGCAAATGTTACGCCTATTGACCCGTAGTTGGAAATTGTGAACGACCCGCCTTTCATATCGTCGATTGTTAATTTCCTTTCTTTCGCTTTTTCGCTCAGCGTCCCGATCTCTTTGGCAAGCTCAAAAATATCCTTTTTGTCCGCGTTTTTCACAACAGGAACGAACAAACCGTACGGCGTTTGTACTGCGATTCCTATGTTGTAGTAACTCTTTACAATGATCTGCTCATTCTCCTCGTCCAAGCTCGAATTGGCGTAAGGATGCCGTTTAATCGCCTTTATCAGCGCCTTGATTATGAATGGCAGGTATGTTAATTTAATCCCCTTCTTCTCCGCTTCTGCCTTCTTTTTATTCCGCAGCCCGACAAGGTACGTAGCATCAATCTCGTCCATCAGCGTTGAATGCGGTGCGGTATACTTTGACAGCTTCATATGGTCTGCGATCGCTTTTCGGACAGACGTCATCGGAATTTTCAAAATCTGCCCGTATTTCTCAAAAGTAACCTTTGGTGCTTTTGGTTTGGATGAATTTCTGATATCGTCCTCGGTTATGCGTCTGCCCGGGCCTGTGCCTTTGATTTTGCTTAGATCAACGCCCATTTCCGCTGCAAGTTTTCTTATGGCCGGTGTGGCCAAAACGCCCGCCGGTTGCGCGGTTTGCGACATCGCAGGAACCGCATTTGAAATTTCTTTTGTTTTTTCCGCCCTGCTTTCTTTTATTTTCGCAGACTCGCCTTTCTCGCCAACCACTACAAGAACAGTCCCGACAGGGATCGTGTCGCCCACTTTTCCATTCAATTTCAGAACAGTGCCTTCAACCGGGCTCGGAATTTCTACAATGGCCTTTTCCGTTTCTATCTCGACAAGCGTCTGGTCGGCTTTAATATAATCGCCTTCCCTGACGTGCCATCTTACTATCTTGCCTTCGGTGATGCCTTCGCCCACGTCCGGGAATTTAAATTCTGTTGCCATATCGGGTTCCCTCATTTGTACATGATTCGATAATAAATTTTATTTCCTTATCCTTCAAAATATTTCTGATATTTATGTTCCTCTGCTAATTTTTTGAGAAAATCTATTCGCTCATCAATTACCTCTTCTGCCACATCCATAAATTTTTTTCTCATAGAAATCACCTTATATTTCTTGATACCCAGTAGACAATTTGTTTGGTGTTCATCTGACCTATAGATATTTTGTTAAGCATTACCCATATATCCTTTTCCTTGGATATTAATGTTTTCCCGTTAATTCTTAAAATGGTTTCAACGAGTATCAAAGCCGTCCTTTTGTTCCCATCCACGAACGGGTGTCTAGCCACAATACCAAATAGGAGGTTTGCAAGCTTTTTTATCAAGTCTCCGGTGGCGTTCACCTGTGAAATTGTAACTCAATTACCGCTTTTGTGATAATTTTCATATCTAAAGAAATATAACCTTCAAGGCTTTAATATCGCTTTATCAGAAATTCATAGCTTTGTTTATACCAATGATAACTTTTTCAATATCCGGTAAATAGAATTTCTCCGTCTTGTAGAAAGGATATGGTGTATCATAACCCGTAACACGTATGGGCGGCGCATGCAAAGAAAGCATCGCTTTCTCCGTTATTTGCGCCGAAATCTCCGCACCCATGCCTGCGTTGCGCGGGCCTTCGTGAACAATAACAACCCGTCCTGTTTTTTTAACAGAATTTATTATCGTGTCCGTGTCAATCGGATTTATCGTGCGCAAGTCAATGACCTCACAGCTGACGCCATTCTCTTCCTCCATTTTTTTAGCTGCTAGCATAGAAACATGGTACATGGTGCTCCATGAAATTATTGTAACATCTTTTCCTTCCTTACCCAGGTTCGCTTTGCCCAGCGGAATTTCGTAAGGCGTTTCCGGAACTTCCTCCCTGAACGCGCGATAAAGTTTCATCGGCTCGAAAAACAGCACAGGATCCTTGCTGCGGATCGCCGAAATTAAAAGGCCTTTCGCTTCGTAAGGGCCTGACGGTATTACGACTTTCAATCCCGGCATATGCGAATAAATCGCCTCGTTGCTTTCCGAGTGTAGTTCTAACGCATGAATGCCTCCGCCGCACGGGCTGCGCAAAACCATAGGGCATGTGAATTTTCCGCCAGACCTGTATCTGATGCGCGCAGCGTGTGATACTAATTGCTCAAAAGACGCATAAGTAAAACCGCTGAACTGGATTTCCGCAACCGGCTTCAAGCCGGCCGCAGCCATGCCAATCGATAAGCCTACAATGCTCAATTCCGCGAGCGGCGTGTCAACGACTCTGTCCGCGCCGTATTTTTTAAACAAGCCGTCCGTCACGCGGAAAACACCGCCGTTAACGCCGACGTCTTCACCCAGCAGGACAACATTTTTATCTCTCTGCATTTCGTTGTCCAAGGCGGAATTAATCGCCGCTACCATGTGCATTTGTACCATTTAATTTCACCCAAACTTTTTCCAGTTTCTTTTTCCCTTAAGGATTTTTCTTTTCAAAGACAACGAAAATCTTTGATTTTCGTGCACAGAAAACTTCTGTTTTCTGTGAAAAGGCTTATGGGAACGAACCTTCGATCTTCTCAACCTTGTTCGTTGATTCTGTGCTTCTATCCTTGTAAGCCTCTTTTAACTCCTCCAATTCTTCTTTCAAATTCGGCGTCATCTCCGAAAATATGTTTTCGAACAATTCGTCGAGTTTTTGTGACGGGATGTTCTCCGCATCTGTGATCGCTTTCTCCGCTGCCTGCGTCGCTTCTGCTGTTATGTCCTGCTCGAATTTCTCGCTCCACAAGCCTTTTGACAACATGTATTTTTTTAATCTTTCCACAGGTTCTTTTTTCTTCCAAGTTTCGACTTCAGCCTGTTCCCGGTATTTTTTCTGGTCATCCGCCGAAGAATGGTCGCCTAATCTGTACGTTAATAATTCGATTACGGTCGCGCCTTTGCCGCTGCGCGCCTTGTCAGCAGCGTAACGTATTGCCTTTATCACTGAAAAAATATCATTGCCGTCTGCCACGACACCGTCAATGCCTGCAGAAATCGCCTTCTGCGCTATTGTCTGCGACGCGGTTTGTCTGCTTCTTGGCACAGAGATGGCCCATTGGTTGTTTTGCACAACAAAGATAACAGGCAGGTTAAAAACACCCGCAAAATTCATCGCTTCGTAAAAATCTCCCCGCGACGTCGCGCCGTCTCCGAATGTTGCTAAAGACACGTAATCTTTCCCTTTAATTTTGGCCGCAAAGGCCGCGCCTGCGGCGTGCGGCGGATGTGTCCCGACAGGAATGCAAATGGGGAAATTGTTTCCCGCGTTGGCGAATCCTCTTGCGTCGCCCATCCAGTAAAGCAAAACGTCTTTTAACGGCATTCCGCGCGCGTACAGCGCGCCGCTGTCGCGGTATGTCGGGAAAAACCAGTCGTCTTTGCGTAGTGAAGCGGCGATTCCAACTTGGCAGGCTTCCTGACCTAAATAGGAAATATACGGCCCAACGCGGCCCTGCCGTTGTATCTTCATTGTCTTGTCGTCGTAAACGCGGATCGTAACCATTTTTTTGTAAAGTTCTTTTATCTCGTCGTTCGTGAGCTTAGGCATCTCGCCTGTAACTTTGCCGTTCTCGTCCATTATGGAAATCGTCTTGACGGAAAAATTGTATTCGTTTTGTTCGCCTGTCAATTCGCTTCACCACGTTACCGCCTGAAACAGATTCCATACAGGCAGAATCTGTTTCTAGTTTGTAACCTTCTTTAACTAATATTTACACGTTTAAAAACCTTATTCGTACGGGAGAAAAATTGTCGAAGGGTTGGGTTTAAATGTGCATGGAAAACAATAAATTACTCTGGATAGGGTGACAGAAATCGAAAACGGTGTAAGAAGACTTAAGGGTATTTTGGAGAGAATTTTCCACCATTCCGCTGGCAGGGAAACTTACGAAACCGCGGTCAATGCTGCTATTGAAAATTATTACAGGGCGGGTGATTTAAGACGGCTCGGTGAGTTTGCTGAGGAGGCAATTTATTCCAGCGACGGCAAGACCCGTGCCCGCGGCATCAGGGCTCTTGACAGGATAGTGAAACTGGCGGAAAAAACAGAACCTTCGCAAAAAGGACGGTGGGCAACTGATACAATTACCGACTTCAAGGGAAAGGCTAGAAAATACTCGGTCTATCTGCCGCCGGGATACGAAAATTCAATGGAAAGGTATCCTGTGGTTTACGTGATGCATGGTTTGATGACGCCTATAAACAGCCCCTCCGGCCTGAAAAGCAGCGGTGAATACTGGAAAAAAGGCCTTGAACTGGATACAATGCTGGACCGGCTGATATCAAGTGGCGCAATTCACAAAATGATATTTGTGATGCCTGATATGGGCGCAATGCCTCTGCGGCCGTCTGGCAGAAATGAAGAGTTTTTGGTCAACACACTGATACCAGAAGTGGATAACAAATATCGGACAGTCCCGGACAAAAACCATCGTGCCATAGACGGTTATTCCCTGGGGGCGAGATTGTCCATAGGCATTGCCTCAAAAAATCCTGACAAATTTTCTTCCGCTGGCGGCCACAATGGGACTTACCATGGTACTGCCCCTAAAAGGATTGAAGGACTTAAGGTATACCTGTCTTCAAGCATTTGGGACCCACTGTCAATTACGAAAACGCGGCGGGTTGCCAAGACAGTGGAAGGAGGCGGCAATGTTGCTTACGACCAGCACAAAATGATCACGGCCTCGCTGCCCACACCTTTCCACTCGCACCAGATGTGGAAACGCGGCCTAGAGATGTCATTCATTTACCACTCAATGAATTTCAAAAGGTCGGAAAGAAGCGCGCTGTCCTTTCTTTATCATTGATTTCATTGAAATCCAAGTCTATGCACCATGCCCTCTCTCTTCTCACAGGCTCTGCGGCCCACGCTGGGAAATCTCTGTCCGAAGGTGCCAGTCTGCCGACAACCTTAGCGTTCCCGCCCCATGATAAGGCTGTTTATTGTTGCCGTGATTTCCCATGAAATTACAACAAGATTAAACCTTAAATACTAGTCGGTCGAATATATCCTTTGCTGGTCAGTTATGTTAGGCGCTTAAACTGCATTGGAACTACTTTTACAGTCTTTAGTCGGCTGACGCATACATTGTATGCGTCTAATTGTACCGGACTGGAGAGCTATAAACGCTCGTTGTTGTGGGATGTGATACATCTTTATGCAAATGTTAAAATTCGTTTGGAATGAGTAACATCATTTCGGACGGAAGCGGTTGAAGCGTACCTATGGTATGCTTCTGTTCGCAACGAACGATGACGCGAAGTAACTGTCTCTGGAAAACGCGCAAGCGTTTAATGACGAGAGAGAACACCTTTGGAGTTCGTGAAAAAACTGAAACAGATTCAGACAAAAGAGAATCTGTTTCGGTCAGTACGAGGATTTGCAGATGCTTGCAAATCTGAGCAAAGTGAGAGTTAGGAAAAAGAAATGGGTGCATCGTAAACTGAATGCTATGCATCAATTTCAGTTAGCTACATCACGATGATGCGTCATAGGCAGGCCGCAGAAAACGGTTCGTAAAAAATACGAATCGTTTAGCAAAAAATTAGGCAAACTGAGTTCAAACGAGACAAGTTGTTAAGTAGACTAAACCAGATTTATTCAAAATTAAATCTGGTTTTAGTTACGCGCAATTTGTTTTGACTCGACGCCATTTGGTGGATGACTCGGCTTCGGTTGTCGAAGAAGGACGTGGTAAGCTGCGATAAGCTTTGGGTAGGCGCACACAGCCTTTTATCCAAAGATCTCCGAATAGGACATCCAATCAGAAAAATCTTCTGATATTCCGTAAGGAATGAGAACGGGGTGAGTTGAAGCATCTTCGTAGCCCCAGGAAAAGAAATCAATAAAACCAATTTTGATATCAAGTCAAAATTGGTTTTCGAGATTGCGTTAGTAACGGCGAGTAAAAGCGCAACAGTGCAAACCGAATCCCTTGCCGACAAGGTAAGGGAGATGTGGTGTTATAGGACTTGGGTTCTGCCCAGTTTTCCGAGCCAAAGCTTCTGGAAAGAGGCGCGACACAGGGTGATAGCCCCGTAGGTTAAGGAAAAAAGGTGGATACCAAGTATCCTGAGTACCTCCGCTTGGATATGTGGAGGGAATTTGGGTGGCATTTACATCCAACACTAAATACAAACGAAGTCCGATAGCAAAATAGTACGGTGACGGAAAGTTGAAAAGAACCCTTGAAAGGGAGTTAAAAGAACCTGAAACCAAATGGCCATAGGCGGACACTGCTCGAAAGGATCTTTCTTCCAAATGAAGAATTCGTGAGGATTTTGTAAGAGGAAGAATGCCGGAGTGGTGTCGTTCGTTTCGAAAAACGCGTCAGGGAGTTTATTTTTGTGGCGAGGCTAAGCCGTTAAGCGGCGGAGCCGTAGCGAAAGCGACAAGCTTGCAACTACTTCGTGTAGCTAGAAGCGCCGTGTGAAAGCGCGGGAAGTCACAGGAATAAGACCCGAATCTGGTCGATCTAGTCCTAGGTAGGCTGAAGCCCCGAGAAATCGGGGTGGAGGGCCGTTAGGGGTTCTGGTATTCAATCCGTTCCCGAGACCTGGGATTAGGGGTGAAACTGGTTTAAGTCAAAAGGAACCTCGGTTGCGAAAGACAGATATACAGATTTACACCAACCCGTTGGTAGTGTGATGAAAATTAAAGAGGAAGTTTTAGCCTCGGTAATTGGGATGCTATTGACAGATGGTGGCATATCTGTAATTAGCAAAAATAAGTTAGAAGTCTTCCTTACAAGCAACTCGGAAGCTTTAAGGGAGTCTTTCAAGCAAAATTTGCAAATACTGTTCCCAAACCTGAATCTAAAATTTCAGACGGTGCATGGCAGAACGGTTAAAAAGATAAGGGTATGTAGTCGCGAAGTGGGTGTAGAATTTCTTAAATTTTCTACCACCTTTCGCACAAGGCCGTGCAACACTTTTCCGGTATGCCCAAAATTTAGGGGTGTGCCGGAAAGGGCTGTGCCACATGAGTGTAATTCATTAAACGGATTTCCACCGGCTACATTACCTAGCTTTATAATTAACGGGACACCTGCTGTAAAACGAGTCGCATTAAGAAGTGCAATGACTTGTGATGGTGGGATTGAATTTCACAAAATTGTGCATAATGGCAAGGAATATCTTCAAAGAAGATTGCTTTTAAGATGTCATAACCCGAATTTATTGGGTCAATGGGAGCGGGTTTTTGTAGCTTGTGGTTTTAAGATTACCAAAACGATAAATGAAATAAGAATAACCGGCAAAAAAAACAATTTGAAAAGTTCAGAAACGAAATAAAATTCATCGATGATGTTCTTGTAGAAAGAAGCAAGTTTTGGAAAGGTATAAGCAAAAATGAAGTTTTAGATATCGCAATCGAATCCTTTGATTTAACTAGCACCAAAAGCCAATCGAGATCAGGGATATCTTTTAAGCGTCGAAATGGTAAATTTGAACCATGTTGCCTGATTGGAGAGTTCCATTTCCAAACTATCATCGAAAGAGTGGTTGGAATACCTTGCTGGAATTATTAAAAATTTATTCGGAATTGATTGCAAAATCGGTCCGCATAGGGATGGTTTCAGGCTAAGGGTGTATTCAAAACTCTTGAATGTTTTCCTTGAAAAAGTATTTGATATGCCACATGATCAAGAAAATTGGAAAACCCCAAACTTGATCGAAGAAAATGAAATTTCTTGGAAGTGGTACATGTCGGGGTTCTTTGATGCGGAAGGTTATTTCACAAAACCGGAAACCTTCCTAAAAACTGGTAAAGTGAAATTGACATTTTCACAGAACAACAAAGAATCCTTGGAATTTATAAAAATGGCATTAAACTATTTTGGGATAAAATCAGGTAAAATTTATTTGGAAAATGGACGAAAATGCCATACTCTTCAAATTCAGGCGATTTTTGACATAAAACGATTTTCAGAAGAAATTAATTTAGTCAGAAAAAAGAAAAACATGGCTCAACTTTTAGACGTCTTTAAAGACCCTATAGCTGGTTCCCTCTGAAATGAGCCTCAGCTCAGCCTCGTCGGAGATAGATTTCAGAGTAAGGCACTGATTGGGGGTCCAAGTTCCGAAAGGAACAGATTTCCTGTCAAACCAAGAAACTGGAATCGTCGTAGAAGACGGGAGTGAGGGTGCCGGGGTAAGCTCGGCATCCGAGACCGGAACAACGGAGACCATGGTTAAGGTCCCTAAATCTTGGCTAAGTGATAAAGGATGTCTCAATTCTTAAACAGCGGGGAGGTTGGCTTAGAAGCAGCCATCCTTCAAACAGTGCGTAAGTTGGGCACCCGAATATGATTTCGGATGTTCGGCCGCAAAATAGCTGACCCGTCTAGAATTGGGGCGCCCAAAATGGAAGGGACTAAGTCAAGTACCGATACCTTGGATTTTGGAATTTTGTTCCAAAGTGGTAAGAGGGCGTCCCCTTAGGGCAGAAGCTTCTCCGTGAGGAGAAGTGGACCTTTGGGGAGCGAGAATCCTGACGAAAGTAACAGCAAAGTCGAGTGTGAATCTCGACCGTCTAAAGTACAAGAGTTTCCTGGCAACGTTCGTCAACCAGGAGTTAGTCGATCCTAAGGTTAGCCCTAACTGGGTAAAATCGAATTGGGAAGCAGGTTAATATTCCTGCACCATCTGGATACGTGCCGCAAGGCGTGATTGTATTCTGACGCCTCGGGATAGGTGGACAGCGACCATCGTCGCTGCCAAGCATTGAAATTTGGGGAGTCTCGTAATGAGGAGAACCGAATGAACGTGTGAGTGGCGCTCGCAAGGGCGTTCCGCCAAATCCTGGGGTCCATGAAAAGGAAGCAATAAGAATTCCAGATGATCGTATCAAGAACCGATACAGGTGTACACGCTGAGAAGGCGAAGACGTGTTGAGTGAACTCTACCCAGGGAAATCGGCAAATGGGTTAAGGACCAATCGTACAGTAGGCTCCGTAAGATTTATACGCATAAAAAATAAATTCTTATAGTGCTTGCTGTACGAAACTTAATTTATCTTGTAGCCGCGGTATTGGCGGATGGTTCTATCGATACCGAAAGGTACACCGTAACGTTTACGGAAGATAAGGGGGTTGTCGAAAAAATAACTAAAACCGCAAGCAAAATAGGAGATTTGCAACTTGAATGGAAATTAGAAAAACAGAAAAATTCGACGAGGGCGCGAACTTATTCTAAAAAACTCTGTGATTCGATGCTTAGTTTGATACCGAGTTTTAGAACACGACCTTTGGGAAAACACCCAACAAAAATTCCTATAGAACAAAGAAATATGTATCTGGAGTATCCAAAGATAAAATTACCGGAGACGATAAAAACCGGTGCGAATAAAATCGATTTCTTGAGGGTATTCGCAACGTGTGACGGGGGTCCAGAATTTTCAGTTTATTCGAGGGGAAATGGGGCACTACAATTGCACGTCGGAGTGAAAATAGGGTGCGATAACCCTTATCTCAGAAAAGAGATCAAAGATATGATGACCGGCTTACGAGTAAATTTTGTGGAAAGAAATGACGGGATAATAATCAAACAAAATTCAGAAATAATAAAGTTCGCAAAAACCGTAGGATTTCTTTCGGAATCAACGATAAGGAGAGGAAAATTATTAAAGGGTTTTACAAAGAACGACGCGTTGACATTTATGGTAATGTGCGCAGAACTTTCAAAACAATCACCGTGGATAAATAAAAATTTTTCGGATAAAAAACGATTAGAAAATTTTTTGGTAGAATGTATTGAATTAATTTCGTCAAAACATTTTGATGATTTGCAAAATCTTATAGAAAAGGAATTAAAAATTAGGTTAATCCTTAACCCAGTCGAATTTAGCTCCGTAACTTCGGAATAAGGAGTGCCAGCTCAGTGATGAGCTGGTCGCAGTAACAAGGCGAGAGGGACTGTTTAATAAAAACGCTGGGATCTGCTTAGCCAGTAATGGTTTGTACAGATCTTAAAGCCTGCCCAGTGGCGGTGTGTCAAGCTTGGTTACAACCGGGTGAAGCCCCGCTATACGGCGGCGGTAATTTAGCAAGTTACAAAAATTTGCTAAACCGTTTACTCTGACCGTCTTAACTCAATCAACGTTAAGTTGATTGGGAGGTCTAGGTAGCGTAAATATCAATTCCATGAATCAGGAATTGAAAACGTAATCCCTTGTCGATTAAATGTCGACCCGCATGAAAGGCTCAACTACTTTCGCGCTGTCCCGGGTAGAGACTCAGTGAAATTGTCATTCAAGTGAATAGACTTGAGACCAACAATGGGAAGAGAAGACCCCGTAGATGGGGCGAGTGAAATACACTTAATAAACAAGTCTGCAGTATAGTATATCGGGTACATGTGACAAGTTTTGCTATAACCAAACTAGTTGCGTATGATATAGGGATACACATCGGAGATGGAAATATGTATTCCAAAAACCGTACGCACCGAATAACATACTCTGGCAACCTGACTACAGAACGCGATTTTTACAGGCGTGTTTTGTATAAAATAGTAAAAAGGATTTACAAAACTAATCCGATATACTTGGAGAGACCCGTAGATAACACCGTGCTTCTAATGATAAACTCGAAAGATTTGGTGAATTTCAAGCAAAGAGTCTTTAATTTGCCGTGTGGCAAAAAAGACACCATAAGGATCCCGAGATCAATATTGAGAAACAGAAATCTTTTGAGATGGTGCATGAGAGGTATTGGTGACACAGATTTCTGCCTGTCCTTTAAGAGGAACAGAAAAGGTCTTTATACAGAACCTAGACTGGAATTGTATACCAAATCAGAATTCTTGTTAAAAGATGTGACAAGAGTCTTGAAAAGGTTTGATTTCAAATTTTCTGTTGAAAAACGTACAAAAAAATATCATGGGTTCATGATAAGAATGTACGGAAGAAAAAATTTGAACAGGTGGATAAACAATTTTGGATTCTCCAACTTCCATATATTACAGAAGATAAAGTCTTGGCAGAGACTTGGTTATTTTCCAAAAGTAGCTCGCTCCAACGGTTAGCTTTACTGCAGTCTGGTGCTGCGGTACGATTGGGATTTCATAGTGTAGTCTGGAGCTGTTCGAAGGCGCGACTCTCGGGTCGCGCTTAGGCGATAATGTAACACAGACATCTTTTGATTGTACTGCTTATTGGATCTCAAAGATCCATGACACCGCTAGATGGGCAGTTTGACTGGGGCGGTACGTTCTTGACAGGAGATCAAGAGTGCTCTATGGTTAGCTCAGTCCGGTCAGAAATTAGAACAACTTTTTCAGAAAGTTGTCTAAACTGAACATCGGACGTAGAGTGTAAAAGCAAAAGCTAGCCTGACTGGATTCTGAAAAGCAAGGATTCCAGCCGCGAAAGCGTGATTTAGCGATCCCCAATGCCTCCTGAATGGGGGCTTGGTGTATCAGAAAAGCTACCTCGGGGATAGTTCAAATGAATTATATCGGAACTTCACATTCAAAGGTCTTATCAACTATTCACACCCAGAATAAAATATGAATCGTAACAGAGCGTTTTTGCTTGCAGCTACGATAGGCGACGGCTGTTTAACAAGTAGGCCGTCAATCGGAGATTATACTATCGAATTCGATCAGGATAATCTACGATGGCTGCAGGTAATTGCAGAAAAATTTGGGAAGGAATTTGGAAAGAAGCCTAAAATCTTCAAAACCAAGAGAGGATTTTTCCGGCTTCGACTCCATTCGAAAAGAATTTTCGAAGAAATGAAACAAATGAAAAATAATTTCCAAAAAATACGCAACGAGAAGAAAGGGATAAAATCGGGTTTTCTGCAAGGTTTGTACGATTCCGAAGGTTCTGTGCAAAATCGAAGGTTAACCTTGTCAAACAAGGATGAGGAACTTTTGATTTTGTGCAAAGAACTTTTGACTGAATTCGGAATCAAAACAGGAAAGATATGGAAAATGAAATGGGGTGTGAAAGTGCTTCCTATATACGGGAAGAATATGATGATAAGATTTCGTAACAATGTGAATTTCCTGCATCCTGTGAAAAAGGAGAAGTTAGAATGTTTATTTGGACCTCCAAAATGGGTTCGTGGCGGGCGAGAGTTCCTTTCGCCTGCGCTCTTCTTCAAAGGATAGGATCACAATCTGGTCTAAACCTTAATAGATTAGAAAGATGACGCAACTCGATGCACATGACAAAGGTTTGCAATGCAAACCGTGCATAGGAAACCAAGTTTCCTATGAAATGCGCGTCGGTTCGCATAAGAATGGAGTGCTGGGCGAGAATAAATCGACCCCGCGCGTTGAGGCGTCGCTGTCGGCTACCCCCCTCCTGGCTGTGCAGCAGCAGCCAAGGGTACAGGTGTTCACTGGTCAAAGGGGGACTTTAGCTGGGTTTAGAACGTCGTGATCTTATAGTGGAACGGTCTTGAAGCGAATTGGTCTATCGGAACGTCGCTTTCGGAAAGATAATATCATTCGCAAGCAAATCTTAGCCGTGGATGAAATATTTGCGTATATGATTGGCGCTATGCGTGATGGTACATTCACGAGAAACAAGAAACATTACGTGTATCGCATCAGGATATACCAAAAAAATAAAGAATGGTTGGAAAAGTTATCAGGTATGATAACTGAAAAATTTGGGAAAAAACCCAAATTAGCTTGCGACGATAGAAGCGGTTTATGGTGTCTTATAGTAAATTCAAAAAGAATTTACGAAAGCATGGTAGAAATGTCCGAATATCCGGGCAACCAAGCATGCTGGAGCGCGCCAAAATCGATAGTGTCGGCGTCAAAGGAAATCAAGATAAATTATATAAAAGGTTTTTTGACGCAGAAGGCGGGATTTCCAAGATAGACAAAAAAGATTTTTTGCCAAAGGACATCAGAATATACATTTGCCAGGCAAACAAGCAAAGTCTTGATGAACTGAAGAACATGATTCAAGAATTTGGAATAAGGACAGGCGATGTATGCGGGCCGTATTTTAAGAAAGGTTATGAAAAACCCACTTACGGACTGATGATTCATGGAATAAAAAACGTGAACAGTTTTTCGAAAATAATAGGTTCGCTACATCCAGAAAAATTGAAAAGATTTGAAATTATACAGGGGCTGAAAACCCCTTCTGGAAGATAGTTCTACATAAGACGGCATAGACAGTTCGGTCTTTATCTATTGTTGGTGTCAATCGCCTGAGAGGAAGGCAGAATTAGTACGAAATGTGTTTACGTCAAACCATTTTTTACTTTTGGCGTAAATGCACGTAAGAGGAACATCCTGCCGCAGCCACTAGTTTACCAGTTGTCTGAAGAGGCATCGCTGGGCAGCCACGCTGTATGCAGTTAAGGACTGAAAGCATAAGAGAAATAGTTTCAGTTTTCCTGATGGTCAGACCGTCGAGTTAGCATCTGCTTTACTTTGAAAACGGTTGTTACATTCGGGTAATATGCCGACTAAGAGATTAGTTGCGCTAGGCAGAAATTATTCTCTGCTTAACTAAGTCCGAAACTGTCCTCAAATAATAGGCGATTATTTCCAAACTGGCGCAGACGCAAACCGAAGCATACCGTATACTGTATCGGTATGCTTCAGTCGGATTTTGCGTCGGTGCGGATAAAAAGGTCTCGTAGACGACGAGATTAATGGAATCGGGATGTAAGCACCAAGGCAACGAGGTGTTCAGTCCGCGATCCCCAAAAGCCTGAATTTCAAGACAAATTGCTATTACTATTGCAATTCACAGGAAACATCGGTTTCCTGTGCACGGTGCAAGTTTACCGCTGTAAACTGCAGCCGGTTTTGCCGAAGGCAAAACCGGCTTTGCAATGCAAACCGTTGTGTTCCCTTTGAACTCAGTCCTAAAAGCCGTTTGAGTTTGGTAAAACAAATTCGCGGAAAAAGAAGCTAGAAACAGATTCATACGATTATAGAATCTGTTTCCGGTTTTTGCGCTCGGCCTGCCTGTGATTTTATTTTTATTTTCCAGTATTTTGACGAGTTTCAGCCCTAAGAAGGATTTAAGACTTTATCTATGTTCTTGTTTTTCATGGTCATGTTAACAGTCGAAGAATCGTTAAACGTTAGTCGGCTTTTGGAAAAAGCTCAGATAATAATGAACCTAAAGTCCGTGGCCGGAAAAGTGAATGTCAAAGGACCGGACAGAAGAACCGTCAATAACACAATAGGTTTCTTGCTCATTAACTAATTAAATGTTTTTGTTTATAAGTTAGTTAGGATTCTAACTAACTATGATAAAGGCCGTCATCTTCGATTTGGACAACACTTTGATAGATTTCATGGGTACAAAAAAAGCCAGCTGCGACGCGGCGATAGACGCGATGATAAAAGCGGGCTTAAAGACGCCAAAACAAAAGGCGTGGAAAATTTTATTCTCTCTGTACCGTAAGAAAGGCATAGAGTACCAGACCGTATTCAAGCCGTTTTTGGAAAAAACAATGGGAAAAGTGGATTACAAAGTAATGGCCGCGGGCATAATAGCGTACCGCAAAACAAAAAATATCATGCTGAAAACTTATCCGAACGTTAAAACCGTGTTGAAAAAACTGGGTAAAAATTACAAACTCGCCATACTTTCCGACGCGCCCGTCCTGCAGGCATGGACCAGGCTGGTTGAAATGGGTTTGGAGGATTTTTTCGACACAGTGGTCACTTATGACGACACGCACAAGGCGAAGCCCCACCCTAAGCCTTTCAGGAAGGCATTGAGAAAATTGAACGCTAAACCCGGGGAAGTTGTTATGGTAGGGGACAACCTTTTGCGCGATGTAAAGGGGGCAAAAATGCTGGGAATAAAAACCGTCTTAGCGTCGTATGGAAACGTAAATGCCAAAAAGGCGGACTTCAAACCGGACGCGGAAATAAACGATATCAAGGATCTTCCCCGGATTCTGTTGTCGATGAAATAACACTTATTAATCAGACAAATCATGTGATGAAAATGGAAAGCGTCAAAGAGCGGTCGCTAAAACTTCATGAGGAAAACAAGGGCAAGCTGTCTGTCAATGTTAAAATGGATGTGCGCAGCAAAGATGACTTGGCCTTGGTGTACACACCCGGCGTTGCTGAAGTATCAAGCGCAATAGATACGGACAAAAACAAAGTTTACGATTACACTATCAAAGGCAACACCGTTGCCGTAGTTTCCGACGGCACGCGCGTTCTTGGTTTGGGCGACATAGGGCCTGAAGCTGCATTGCCTGTAATGGAAGGCAAATGCCTCCTTTTTAAAAAACTCGCAAACGTCGATGCGTTTCCAATATGCCTTGCCACAAAAGATGAGGACGAAATAGTCAGTATTGTAAAAAACATCGCGCCTGTGTTTGGCGGTATAAATCTTGAAGACATCAGCTCGCCCAAAGTTTTTAATATCGAACAGCGGTTGAAAAAGGGGCTTGACATTCCGGTATTCCACGATGACAACCATGGAACAGGGATCGTAATTATGGGCGCTTTCATCAATGCGATAAAACTGGTTAACAAGGATGTCTCGCAGATAAAACTGGTTGTGAATGGCGCTGGCTCCGCGGGTATATCAGCCGTGCGAATGGCAGCGAACATGGGCGTTTCTGAAATAATCGTATGCGATTCAAAGGGCGCAATCTATGAGGGCCGCGAAGACATCAAAGGCACTTACAAGGAAGAGATAGCGAAAAAAACCAACCGCAAAAAAACGTCGGGTTCGTTGTCCGAAGTGGTTGAAAACGCGGATGTGTTAATAGGACTGTCCGCACCGAATGTTTTCAAGCCGGAAATGATAAAATCCATGGCCCATGACGCGGTTGTTTTCGCGCTGGCCAATCCGACTCCTGAGATAATGCCCGCTGAAGCGAAGCGTGCCGGAGCCAGGATTGTTGCGACTGGCAGATCGGATTTCCCAAACCAGGTAAACAACGCGCTCGCATTTCCCGGAATCTTCCGGGGCGCGTTGGATGTCAGGGCGCGCGAAATAAACGACGAAATGGAAAACGCGGCTGCAGACGCAATAGCCAGTATAATCAAGGATCCAAGCTACGACAAAATACTGCCTGATGTTTTGGATTGCCGCATAGCACCGGCCATAGCCAAGGCTGTTGCATATGCCGCTATAAAAACGGGCGTCGCGCGCGTAGAGATGGATCCGGAAGAGATCGAAAAACAGGCCATTAAAATGGTTTGTTAACTTTCGGTCAGCTACCTACATCCTTTAGGAGTGGGATGAAAGCGAACATATAATTAAATACAAAATAGCTAATAACTGTTTGTTGATGCGGGAGTTGTGTGTCATTTAATAATACGTTTATAGCCGATTTTTTGTATACATTGCGATTAACGATGTCCCTGATTTTAGTTTTAAATAGGTTTCCGATGAAATCTATGGAAGACGTTTAAAAGCGAAACATATGTTCGACAAAAAACGTTTTGGTGACGAAATTTGACTACGACAACTTACAACCGCTCGCTAACCCCATTCGTAGGAACCGGCAACTTTCGCGATTTTCAGAGGTTTGCCGACCAGCATGGCCTGGGGGAAATCTACGCAGAAGTGGAACCATACAAGGACAAACTGCAACACTGGCTAGGCGTCAGGGACAGCGTAAAAATCCTTGCAATAACACCCTACCAGGATGACAGCGCAGACTTTGGCAAAGGTGGCAATCGCAGGGTTAAGCCGTCAAGTGAGATAACACCATTTTCCGTTGATCCCGATGCAGCTGACGCTTTGGTCGAAGCTTGGGAAAGCCCGTTCCCGAACGCATCGCGCTACGGAAATATCCGCGTTCCCAAAGTCGGCGAAAACGTACAAAAAGAGCTCGGTGTCGTGGGCGTCGCAGAGGCGTTGCGAAAACATGGTTACAAAATCGAAGCCGCGAACAATGGCCTGTTTTATGTAGCTGGCCGGAGTTTCGATGTTGAAGATTATGCAAAAGTTGGGCCGGAAAGGCTGGAATTATTTCCGGAACGTGATGAAGAATGGTTCAGAGAAATTGAAAAACGAATAAGGTCTGAAGCACCTGAATTCAACCCTGATAAAGCAAGAAAAGTGTTAGGCCGGTTGCAGGAAACGCACAGCCTTAGACCGGCGAAACCCGAGGATGTCCATGGCCTTGTTGCTGTGTTGGAAAGCACCTTCCCTTTCTACGGGACTTACAGCCTTAAGGAGACTATGCCTAAATTGGTGAAAGACCAGTACAACCGCTCCGGCGTCTCGTCATTGGTTTATGTGGCAGATAGGAAAAATGACGGTAAAATTGTTGCTACTGTTACTGTTGAACGCAGCCCGTTCCGTTTCGGTGAACTCACTGATGTGGCAAGTTTGGATCCGGAAACAGGCGATGTGAAAACAAATGGGCTGGGGTTTGCATTGTCGTACATGGCCCTCCGGCACGCCGCAAGAAATGGTATGGAAACGTGGTGGACCGACTCTGTTGCTGACAACGGTATGACAGATCTGGCGGGCAAACTTGACGGGCATTACGATGGCATACACAGAACGACTGTGAAACTGCTCACCAGACAGATGAAAAACAGGCATTTCCGCGAAAAGGATCCTTTGGTGATGGACCTGTTCGTATTCAGCGGGCCTACACAGCGGCTTGCATTAATCTGAATTTTTATATTTCATCCCCAAAGTGATTTCTATGGACGCAGTTGAATTGACAAAAAAACTGGTTGGGATCGAGTCGGTCAGCGGGAACGAAGAAAGAATTGCGAAATTCATTCACAATTTACTGGAACAAAACGGGCTGGAACCTGAATTGATTTACACAGGTAAAAACCGCCCGAATGTTGTTTGTTCCGTAGGAACAGGCAAACCTAAGCTTTTGTTAAACAGCCACATAGATACGGTTTTCGCGTCCGAAGGCTGGAAAAAAAACCCGACGAACCCTGTTATCGAACGCGGGAAACTTTTTGGTTTAGGGGCTTTAGACCAGAAAGCAGGCATAGCGATACAATTAATGCAACTACTTAGATTGAAAAACAAAAAATTCACCGGCTCAGTCACATTCACCGGAGTTGTTGACGAAGAGTTGCAATCGTTGGGAACCTACGACCTTATACAAAAAGGCATAATAAAAGATTTCGACGCCGCACTGTTTTCAGAGCCTGGTATAATCTGCGGGGACGGTATATTCATCGTCAATTCGGTGCGCGGGCGCTACGGGTTTGTCGTGAAAGTTTACGGCAGATCCGGTCATGGCTCGCAGCGCAAAGGCATTAACGCAGTCGTAGATGCAGCGAAACTCATAAACGCAATAGACACGATGGAAACAAAGAAACATCCGGTCATGGGTTCCGGAGTTACATGCATATCAAAAGTGGGTGGCGGGACTGATTTCTTTTTCATACCGGATTATTGCGAGTTTATGCTGCACCGCAGCGCCGTTGTAGGCGAGAACAAACAATACTGCTACAACCAATTGAAAGATCTTATCAGATCGTTAAAATTAAAATCACGCGTTGAGGTTGAATTTTATAAACGCCCAAACCCGTTTTTGGAACCGTGCATTACTGATGAAAACGAAAGAATAGTGCAACTCGCAAAAAACGCGCTGCAGAAATCCGGTATAAAACCCGAATTAAAAAATTCCGATTCTGTATTCGACATGAACTATACTGTAAACCTTGCAAACACACCTTCGATAAATATCGGGCCGAACGGAGGGAACATCCATGCTGCGGATGAATATGTGAATATAAAAGACATAGAAACGGTTGAGAAGATTTACACAGATATAATCAATAATTTCTTTAAGATCTGACATAACTGGTATTGTATGCACGAAATATAATCGCAAGATAGTCTACTGAGATTCTTTTGTTGTTAGAGGATGCGCACTATTTTTCCTTCTGACGGAATATCGTCAACCATAACGAAAAGAATATACCACCCAGGCAACGCCTTAATGCGGTCATTGATAATTGTTGCCTTTATCTGTGCCCCGTCATATGTGAAATTCAGGGACAGGTATCTATTGGGGCCGGAATCTATCCAGTGTGTTTCAGCCCGCATGCCTATCAATACTACTTCCGTTGGTGTTGATGTGCGCGAAACGCGGATGGAAAATGTTTCACCAATAGTCATATCATTCGTAGATAGCGAATCTATTTTAGGCCGTACGCCACGAAACATGTAAGGCGGTTCAAAGGCTTCTATGCGCATGTCTCTGCCAAATGGTGTTTCATCCACACCTGCACCATTCGTATTTATAACTCTGCCGTCTGGCAGGAGTCCGCCTATGCTATGAAAATGTATAAAGCGGTTCATGTCAGCTAAAGACCGCCAGCTGTCTGTCTTTGGGTCATACAAGTCAGTGATTTTGGTAACTTTTTGTACATTGCCGGCTCGACTTAGTGTCACAGGAGAAGGTCCGGTTCCCGTATATTCGCCGCCGTATACAAGAATCTTTCCTCCTGGAAGCATTTGCACTTCAGGACGTTGGCGCACCGCACGAGATTGAGAACCAAACGACCATGAATCTGTTGAAGGATCATAGATTTCAACAAATTTCGGGTCATTATTGTCATTGGTTGGATCAATACCGAATGACGCAACCCTTCCATCAGGGAACATTGTCAGGGTGTGGTCAGAATGTTCGCCTGCTGGTGCGCCGCGCCGTGATTGCAGCATTTGCGCAGCATCAGACCATTTATTGCTTCCAATATCATAGGTTTCAACATCCCGCCATGTTTTCAGAATCTTGCCTGTATAAAGTACTAGTGCAGGAGACATCTCTTGCGGACGTTTGTAAGGTGCCGCAAGAGTCCATGTTTTTTTGTCCGGGTCGTATATTTCAACTATGTTGTTCCGGTTGCCTCCGCCCGGCGGGCTGCCGCTGTCGCCACCCATCACCATGATCCGTTTATCTGGCAGCCTTACGATGGAAGGATACCAGTGGCCTGCACTCATATCAGGAAGTATTGTCCACGTGTCGTTGTTTGGGCGATATATCTTGCTTTGTTTCAAGAACGCTGGATTAGCGCCTTGCGGTCCTCCCCCTATACCATCCCCTCCGCCAGCCAGAAACACATCCCCATTCATTAACAAAAAGGTAGCATGGCCGGCAGCTTTTTTACCGCCGAAATCTTCAGTGCTCTTTGGGAAACGCTTAGTTTTTGTTGTAAAATTGAATATCACTGGGTCTTTCGAATCATGGCAAAAAAATATCTCGCCGTTTGGCAAAAGCGTTGCCGTTCCTGTTCCCTGGAAGTTTTCAGGGGATGTATCGCCTGTAAAAGACCATTTTCCTTTGTTGGTTTCAGGGCCAAGATTAAATGATTTGGTGGACAGCGATTCGGATATAACTACTGCAACTTCTTCATACTCTTGACCAAGCGCGGCAACTCCAAGCTGATAACTGCCGGCCGGTATATTGCCAAATTGGTAATACCCTTGCCCATCGCTTCTCGCTTCCCTGAAAAAACTAAGGTCTGTTGTAAATAATGTAATTCTGGCTTGTTTGATAAAATTGCCGGAAGATCTTTCCTGAATTGTGCCTTCTAGTTTAGTTGTCCCGGATAACGATGTGGTCGTTAACGACGATGTTGTTGTAGTAGTTGTTGTAACAGTAATTGTGGTAGTCGTAACCGTGGCCGTAGTTGTTGTTGTGGTCGTGGTAGTTGAGGTTGTACGCAGGGTTGTTGTGGTATGGTCCGGCGGTTGGACGCACCCGCTTGTTAAAATTACTAAAATAATTGTATATGATAAAACGCTGATTTTTGTCATATTAGTCAACTTTAATCTTCCAGCGTCGAAGTGTCGCCGACTGGCAACCCAAGCTCCTTTGCTTTAAGCACGCGCCGCATTATCTTTCCGCTTCTTGTTTTCGGCAGCCACGTGACGAATTCTATTTCCGACGGGATCGCGATTGGTCCGATCTCCGTGCGGACATGTTTTTTCAGCGCTTCTTTTAATTCTTCTGAAGGCGTTTGTCCTTCCCGCAGTATTACAAAGACTTTGATAACTTCTCCTCTCACGGCGTCCGGCTTGCCGATCACCGCCGACTCAGCAACAGACGGGTGACTAACTAAAGCGCTTTCTATTTCCGCCGATCCGAGCCGGTAACCGGAAACTTTGATGACATCGTCGCTTCGTCCCATTATCCAGAAATATCCGTCCTTATCACTGTGCGCGACGTCGCCTGCCATGTAGACATTCGGTATCGTGTTCCAGTACTTTAAGTATCGGTCAGGGTCATTGTAAACAGTCCGCATCATTGAAGGCCATGGGTTGCGGATTACAAGATAACCTCCCTTGTTAATCGGAACCGCATTGCCCTTTTCATCGACGATATCCGCAATTATTCCCGGAAATGGTTTTGTCGCAGAGCCCGGTTTAAGCGGAACGCAGGGCATCGGAGTTATCATTGTCATCCCAGTTTCGGTCTGCCACCATGTATCCATTATCGGTTTTTCACCCGTTACTTTCCGGTACCACAGCCACGCTTCGGGATTTATCGGCTCGCCGACTGTTCCGAGCAAGCGGAGTGATGATAAATTATATTTCGCCGGCCATTTGTCCCCGCTTTTCATCAGTAACCGTATCGCAGTCGGCGCTGTGTAAAAAATTGTGACTTTCAAATCTTCTATTATCGACCAAAATCTGCCCGGGTCTGGTGTAGTTGGCGCGCCTTCATAAATCACGCTAGTCGCGCCATTAAGAAGCGGCCCGTAAACAATGTAGCTGTGGCCGGTTATCCACCCTGCATCAGCAGTACACCAGAAAACATCTTCCTGTTTCATGTCAAAAACCCATTTCACTGTTGTGTAGACGCCAACAGCATAACCGCCCTGTACATGCAAAACGCCTTTTGGTTTGCCTGTTGTTCCTGAAGTGTAAAGTATGAACAGCGGGTCTTCAGAGTCCATGACTTCGCACTCACAATCGTCTTTCGCTTCGCGCATCAGCTCGTCCCAGTCCAGATCGCCTCTGGTGAATTCGGTGAACGAGTTCGCGTGGCGCACAACCACAACATGTTCGACGGTAGGGCATTCGCCTTTAATTTCGTCGGCTATTTTTTTCAGCTCGGTTATTTTGCCTTTGTAAAAACCGCCATCAGCAGTTACGATAACCTTAGAACCCGCGGCAACAATGCGCTCCTTCAATGCGCCGGAGCTGAAACCGGAATAGACAACGCTGTGGACCGCACCAATACGCGCGCAGGCCAACAATGTTATTATCTGCTGGAATATGCGCGGCATATAAACCGTGACCTTATCGCCCTTCCCGACCCCGAGTTTTTTCAGTACGTTCGAAAATTTTCTGACTTCTGTCAGCAGTTGTGAATAGGTTATTTGCTTTTTGTCGCCCTGTTCCCCGACCCAATAAAAAGCTATTTTGCCGCCGAGCCCGTTTTTGACATGCCTGTCAAGTGCGTTATGACAGATATTAAACTTGCCGTTAACGAACCACTTTGCCCACGGATAGTTCCAATCGAGTACCTTGTCCCAAGGCTTGAACCAGTCCAGTTCTTTGGCCCTGTCAGACCAGAATTTCTGCGGGTCTTTAACCGATTCCCTGTAAACGGACTCGTAATCTTTGACGGTTGCGACGCTCATAGTCGCATTATCCGGCTTGTAGACTTCGTCGCCCGATGATAAACGTTCCAACAGTTCAGTCATGCAATTTATGTGAACTATCAACTTGAAATAGTTGAGCTTCCTAATTCACCGACGGCACTTGCTTTTTTAGAAAGTAGAGTACCATCTCCAAATGGGGTTGATTCGGATCGTTCCGACCCTATCCCTCTTAAAAGGGTTACCATTGCGGAGTTATAATCCCTGTCAACAAACAAACCACATTCACATTTATAGACCCTGTCCAAAAACCTGTCTACTATTTTTTCCCTTGTGGTTTCGCAACAAATAGTTGCGAAATATTTTCCAGAAGGCATCTTCTTAACGGTTATCGTTTTAGGCTTTCCTTCGGTAGGCCTGTGGTACTTCATAGAAATATCGCCAACAGTCGGCAAACGTAATTTATTTCCGATCCATTTTCCTTTCCCTGAGAGTACATCGATTTATTTCCCTTTACCATGTTGTTGAAATCATTTCTCCCCAAGCTGATTCTATTATCCCTCTATCTTTGAATCTTACGTGAAACCATTTGGTTATATAACTGCCTACAATTTTCAATTTTCACTCGTTTACAACAATTTACTTATATACTGTGTGGTGTACAGGGTTCCGATACAAATCAATCTACGAGTGCGGCCGATAATACCGAAAATGAAAGTTGCCCACTAGTTATTTAAAGGGAACTAGTCATTTAATTAATTGCTGAGAATTCCTGTGACTGTTATGGCAAAAATTAAAAAAAAGGCTTCTAAAAACACAGGACACCGCAAAAAAAGCAAACTCGGCCGCGATTTTGCCAGAAAGCTTAAGGACGCGGAAACGCTCGCAGAAATTTTCGAGCTTGTGAAGGACGCTGTTTATTACACCATGGGCCACAAAAGGCCGGGCCTTATGCTTGGTCTGGCAGAAATACAGGCTGAGCAGAAAAAATCCATAGGAAGTTTTTATCCGCTAGGCTCTAATTTCATAATCATAAACAAGGCGCCGCTAAGGAAGATAATGGAGAAAAACAGGAGGCTATACCAGCCCTATGTATTTCACATGCTTTTGCGCGAATATATGCACTCCTTCGGGATAATGGACGAGAACCTGATAAGGCAGAACGTGAAAAAAATAAGCGGATCGCTTTTCGGCAAAAACCACGTAGTTACAGCCCTGTCAACAAGGTTCAGGAAATTCTTCCCCGACATAATTTATTCGGATCCGGAGAATTATGTAAAACAGGAGAACACCGGCATCGAGATGGTCGACAACTTCGACAGCTCAAGCACGTCTTATTTGAGGTGAACACCGATAATGATGTATTTGTTACCCCTTCTTGTATTTTGTCCTGTGAGATCAAAATTCTGTTTCTGGTTACGATAATGGTAATACCGCTGCAAACCTATCCAATACTCACAGACTAGTGGTATTGAGCTATAAAAATCAGGCCTCCCATCAGGTTGATATGGGCCCTGTTAAAGTCAATGTTTTTTTATTGCCGCAAAAATCCGTATCCCCGCAAATAAATTACACCGAAGTTGACATGGAAAAAGATCCTGTTTACCAGAAAATAGCGCGTATCATAGAAAGGAGTCTGCAAGACGCTTCAAGAAGAAAACAGAAGAAGTGCGACATATCGATTGACGTGGAAACGCACAAAATACCTCCGCTCAGGAAACTTTTGGAAAGGAAAGGCTACAGCATTTTTGTTCAGGGAGTTTATCCAGTGTGAACGGGAAAACCCACACGCTTTAGTCGTGATAAGCGAACCGTATCGGAACACCGAAACCATAAAGGGTATAAAGAACCGCCAGTCATAGACTGGCGGTATTCACGAAATCACGCAACGATAACATCTTGTTGTGTTTTCCTTGGTTCTTGACATAACTTCCCATCTGCACGGGGTCTCTGCCTAAAGAGTCCCCGTACCCCTGTCCGC
>JACPZZ010000032.1 GCA_016195275.1 Candidatus Aenigmatarchaeota archaeon
CCGTTTGAGGATAATTCAAGCTCTTCATTCGGTCTATATTTTTGAAGCGCGGGTATCCGCACTCTTTGCCCTGCTTTCTCATCTTGACCATGCGCCAAAGAGCGTTTTGCAACCTATGGGACAATGTTTGCGCTACTTGGGAATACAAACCGCTGTTCTTTACCATTGTTTGCATTTCGTTTTTTGTGAGGAATTTCTTTGTTTCATCGTATCTTTTCTGGTTGGCTTCAAGAAGTTTGTTCCACAGATTCTTCTCTATCCAGAGGTGCTCTTTCATCTGTATTTCCTGTTTCTTTGATGGATAAATTCTGAATTTATAGGTTCTCATTACATCCCCTTCTGTTGGGTATGACACGCCCAGTATTTATGCATTTTGTTTGCGGCGTTCCGATATGGTTCGCTGTCATCCCACTCTTAAAAGGTGTGGGATTTCTTGCTCACAAAGGTTAAAAAGAGTTGTCAAGACGAATTAACTATTAAACAAAGAATGCTACGCTCACTGCTCCGGAATCTCAACTTCTTCCATCCCTTCCTGCTCTTTCTTAGGTTTTTGGCGCTTTTTGTGTTTCGCAGGCTTTTCCTTTTTTTCCAGCATTCCGATAGCGCCCCAAATTATGCCGAGAGCTTTGTTCACGAAAAAGTATATTATGTAAAACAAGGAGCCGAGTATGCCGAAAATAACCATGGTATCGATGTTTACGTTTTTGTAAATTCCCAAATAGCTGAGTATTACCGGAAACGCCATTGATATAATTGCAATAAAAACGACCTTTAACACCAGCCGTATTATCGAATAAACCACAAGTATGAAAAACGCGAATATCAGCAACAGTGCTATAGTGCTTTCCTCGAAGCCAAAAACCGCCATAAAATAAATTAAGTATGTATATAATATTAGCATTATTTCTGGCGCTTAACCTGTTTTTCCCACTTCCTTGAAGCCCGTATACTTTACCAGCGGTTTCGGCACTATTATGTTCCCCTCCTTTGTCTGGAAATTTTCCATGATCGCAACCAGCGCACGGTCCGTCACCGCGGTTGAGTTTAACGTGTGCACGAATCCCGAAGGCGCGGCGCCCTCCTTTTCCCGTGTTTTGATGTTGAGACGCCGGGCCTGATAGTCTGTACAATTTGAACAAGACACGACTTCCCTGTATTTTTCCTGGGCCGGCATCCAAACCTCTATGTCGTATTTCTTCGCAGCTACAGTTCCTATGTCGCCAGTGCAAATGTTTACGATCCGATAAGGTAAACGAAGGGATTTTATTATTTCTTCGGCGTTTTTCAGCAGTTGTTCGTGCCATTTCCACGACTCTGACGCATCACAGATAACGACTTGTTCCACCTTCCCGAACTGGTGGACGCGGAAAATTCCTTTAGTGTCCTTTCCGTGCGCGCCGGCCTCTTTGCGAAAATTCACGCTAAAACCGGCGTATTTTAAAGGCAATTTTTCTTTAAGCAGCGTTTCGTCCATATGCATCGCTGTTAACGGGTGTTCCGAAGTTGATATCAAATGCAGGTTCTCCCCCTCCACCTTGTACAAAACGTCCTGGAATGCCTCGAATTCTATCACGCCTTTGTACGGTTCCGTTTTCATCAAATAAGGCGGCAGCACCAGCTGAAATTTTTTCTTGGTTAAAATGTCTACAGCATAACGCATAAGCGCCATTTCCATAACCGCAAGCGAACCTTTCAAAAAATAAAATCTTGAGCCCGAAATTTTCGCGGCACGTTCCGTATCCACAAGCCCTGATTGCAGGCCAAGGTCGATGTGGTCCTTTATAGGGAATTTTTTATTAGGCGTCTTTCCGTGTTCCCTGATAACCACGTTGCCTTCCTCCCCGATTCCCTGGGGTACGGACTCGTGCAATATATTCGGCAACCGCATCAAATTGTTTTGAACGTCGATGCGGAGGTTTTCGGTCTCCTGGTCATAAGATCTTATCGTTGATGCGACGTTAACCATTTCCGCGATTTTTTTACTGGCGTCCTGCGCCTTGCGCTTCATCTCCGCTATCTGCTCCGTCACCATGTTCCGCTTGTGCTTTAATTCGTCTGCCTGCTGCGTTAACTCTCTTAAACGCGCGTCGTCTTTGATTATTTTTTCCAGCAGTTTTTGTTTCTCGGCATCGTTGCGTTTTTTCAAATCATTGATTACGATTTCCGGATTTTCCCTGATAAGACGTATGTCGATCATCGATTTTCACCTAGTTACCTGCGCACTTTTTACAAATTCATAAAGTTCTTTAGCCCTTCCTTTTTCAAAATGCTTCCTGACAGGTGCTAATATTTCGTCGAGTGCTCGGATTGTCCCCTTTTTCAGGTCCAGAGGATGCAATTTTCCTTCCCTAAATGCATTTTCTACCTCCTCATATTTCTGAATTTCCAGATCCCCGCCAAATTTTGACGGTCTTTCTACTGTTCTCGAATCGAATTTCCTAAGAATAATATATTTCCACATCTCAAGTATAGGATTTCCTTCTACAATCTTCTCCGGACAAAACGCCTTATTGATCTTTTGTTCTATCTCTTGCCCGCTATCGTGTATGAATACTGCGGTATGAGGCTTTGACTTGCTCATTTTATCTTCTATCTGCAGAGTTGCCGTTTCTTGGCCCATTCTGCCTTTTGTTCCCTGCAAGCCGGCCAGAAGGTGGTGGTGAACACAAACCCGCGGTGTTTGGCCAAGCTTCGAGGCCAATTCCTTTGATAGGATAGTTGCGTGTCTCTGATCCATCCCAAGCTGTAAAATATCGGCTTCCATATAGAAAGGGTCCCAAGCTTGCATCATAGGATAAAGAAGCTGTGCGGTATATTTTATATCAGACTCGCTTCTCCCCATTATAGGGCTTGCCCTTATAGCCCTTTGGACTGTGACGTTCTTGGCAACATCAATCACACCCCTCCAATAAGAAGGATCTTTTACAGCGTCACTTGTCCATAATATTTTTACCTTTCCGATGTTCACACCACAGGCTTTCCATCCCTCGACAAAATACTCTCCGACTTTTTTAATAGCCTCTAAATCTCCGCCCATCTTATTATTTATGTATCCAAACCAGTCAGCAATCCATAGTGTAAAATCTATCTTTGCTTCTAAAAAATCGCTTATTTTTATAGATCTTAATATTCCGCTGCCAAGGTGCAAAATTCCGCTGGGTTCGAAACCATCATAAGCCATAGGCGTTTGTTTCGTTTCTAAAAGGTTCCTAAGGTCTTCATCGGTAATAATTTCTTCCGTCGGCGGCCTTCTTACCAGTTCGATTCGCTTCTCAAGATCCATTTCAATCTTCCTTAATATCCATAACTTTCGGTTTCAGAAACTTTAATATATCGCCAACTTGCATCTCGATGCCATATTTACCGGATCTTCCGCCGTACCGGCTTCCGTCCTATGATAATTATCTTATACCCGAATTTGTGCGTAAAGACCCGGTATTCCGGAAAAATCGGCGCTATTTCGCTGCGGATTTCCCCGGAACTGAACAGTTTTTCATTCACGGAAGGTTTGGAGCGCCAATGCCGCCATAGCGCAAGCGGGTTCAGTTTATTCGGTTCAATGGCCAATAAATAACCGCCAGGCTTCAGTATGCGCTTACACTCCCGCAACGCTTTCGTGCGGCTTGGCAAATGGTGAAGCGATGTCATAACAACAACAAGATCGGTGAAGTTGTCTTTCAGCCGTATTTTTTCTATATCGGAAACCAGGGCCCGTGCCTTGATTTTGTGCCTTTTGAAAAGCGCGCGGGCCGCTTTAATATTGTTTTCCGAAAGATCGAAAACCAAAAGATTCTTGTAACCCCTCTTCGCTAGAAGAACCGTAAAGAATCCCGTGCCGCCCATTCCGTCAACGATGACCGCATCCTTGTTTCCTGCGAGCCTGTCAACCAGGTTAAAATAATAATCGCCTTTGTACGCCACCAGCAGCCTTTCTAGGTTGTCCTGCCTAACATTAACGCTGTTCTGGTAAAGCTTTTCAGCTATTTTGTTCTGGTTCATCGCCCGAATCCCTGATATCCATAAGTTCAATGCCCAGGAACTTTAAGATATCATCAACCTTCATTTCTATGCCGTACATCATATCACCGGACCCGAAATTGACTTTTTCAAAATCCCTTATCGAGTAATCGCATACGATGGGTATGTTTATTGTCAGCGGGCAGACCTCGCCCGGCTGGATCTTGAATTTTTCTTTCAGTTCCTTGGCCTTTGCCAAACGCAACCCATTGACGCCAAACACCTTTTCCAATTTGTGCAGGTTTAATCTGTCACGCCCGCATAGAAATGCGGCGTAAAAGTTCTTTTCATCCGTAAGTACGAGCGTTTTCCATATCTCGCGCGGATTGCCGTCAAACACTTTTTCCACGTCACGGCTCGATATCATTGTGGTTTTGGTGTCCAGAAGGCGGAATTTTAATTTGTTCTCCTTTAATCCCTGCAGCAGATTGTGAAGGTTCATGTTCATTGGGACACCTTAAATGGTTTTGCATGTGATTTATTAAATATCATCACATTTCGACGCTTGCGTATGCCGTACTGGATTCCCATAATCTAAGCCTCCGCAAGCTAATTGTTTTAAACTCTGAAAAAGCATTCTCCAGAGAATGCCTTATCCACAAAAGAATATTCTCCAAGGTGGGAATATCTTCCAGCACAATATGTTTTAACTCAGGATTTTGGGCGAAAAAATCGGTCATAACCGCATCTTCGCGCCATATTACAAATGAATGATCCAGACGGGATACTATGTGTTCATTCATAATTTTCTTCAACAACTGTAAATCAACCAGCATACCGCTTTTGTCATCGATAAAGCCTTCCAGTGTGACTTCTAAGGCGAAACTGTGGCCATTTGGGTTATTATCCTTTTCGTGATTGGGTATCCTGTGCCCCATGTTCCACTCAATCCGCTTTGATATACTCACCCTTTTGCCGGCCTCTTTAGCTTTCATTTTTATCCACCATGTGCAAGAATGTCACAAGCATAGATGCATGCTTGTCGAAAAAACCGGATTTAACAAATGTATTAAAAATAGAATTTGTATCCCTTGCGCCGCGAACCAATGCGCATGTGTGCGTGGCTTTGATATGCACGATTAACCCCTTCGGTTCCAGCCTACCCATAAACAAATCGAATATATCCTGGGTTAAACGCTCCTGTACTGTAATCTGTTTAGTCATTACCTCCAATATCCTTTTGAATTTTGAAATCCCCAGGATCTTGCCATTTGGCACATAGCCTATATCCACAGAACCGAAGAATGGCAACAGATGATGCTCACATAAACTGGAAAAAAATATTCCGGAAATGACCACCAGCTGATCCCCGCTTCTTATAGGAAAAAATACGAAATGCCTGTCAATTTTCTTCTTGTTCCTGTGGAATTCTGTAAATTCGCCAAAGGCTTTCAAAAAGCGTTCTGGGGTCTCTTCCAGCCCCTCTGTTTCAGGATTTATGCCAAGTTTCGCGAGCTGTTTTTTTATCAAAGATTCAAATTCCTTCATCTTCATTACCTCGTCAATATCAAAATTGCCGCGTCAAGGCGTCTCCAAAGCAACAGGAATTATTTTTCCGTTGAATAAACTGCTGCCGTTCAGAGCAAACTGGGCTACAAACTCTCCAATCTCCTCTGCGGTAACCGTGGCTTTTTTATCTGGAAAAGCTTCAGATTGCATTTTTGTCCGTACAGTTCCGGGGCAGATGCAATTGACCGAGATATGTTTATCTGTGTCTCTGAATTCCCGTGCTAGGCACTCTGTCAGGCCTATTAACGCAGATTTGCTTGCGGTGTAAGCCGTAAAACCGGGGAATTTTTCGCTTCCTTGAAAACCTCCCATGCTTCCGATATTGATGATATGCGGATTTTTCGCTTTACGGAGCAGGGGGAGCAGGGTTTTAATCAGTCTGACCGGCCCCATTAAATTCGTGGCAAAAATCTTTGCCCATAACTCTTCACCTGTTTGTTCAAACAGCTTATTCACGAAAAGGCCGGCGTTGTTGATTATTACATCAATTGTCCCGCAATTTTTGGATATTTCCGAAAACAAAATGTTTCTGAATTCGGCTTCGTTCGAAGTGATATCAAATTGAATTGGTATTATTTTGCCGTCCGCCGCGGTGGCTTCGCAAGTTTCCTTTAATACCGACAACCTTTCTTTTGAGCGGGATATTGCAAAAACCCGATTTCCATTTTTTTTAAATACGGCTAAGGCTGTTGCAAACCCGATACCGCTGCTCGCACCGGTAATTACAATATTCATTTTTTGCCGCCTCCTGTCCCGTGGATGGCAAAAAATCCCTTCAAATCTTCTATTAATTCACTTACCGATTCTATCACCAGGTATTCTGTATGAAAACTGGCCACCGCTCTCGGCTGTTGAATGCCTCTCTGAATGCTGAATTGCACAACTTTTGCTCCTCCCGGTTTCAGTTTTTGTATCTCACCGAATGATGACATAAGCCCTGCTCCGAATGCTTTGATCTCCCGGTTCTCCCTGATTAAGCCAAATTCAACCGTATTCCACCAAAGCTGTGAAACTCTACGAAGCTTTTTTTTGTCCGCTCTTCTGTATTCTTCCGAAAAAATTTCAATCAGTTCAGCCACTTCCGGATTCATCAACAAGGGCAGATGCCCGAAAATATCGTGGAATAAATCTGGCTCCGGCGTGAAATCCAGCTCTTTCCGACCCCTGATAAAATTAGTTATAGGAAATTCTCGTCGTGCCATGTGTTTTGCCCACTGCTTGTCGCTCAAGTATCTGACCGGCGTTCTGACCGCTTTCCAGCCGGTAGCCGGCATTAACCTCCTGTTAATCTCCAGCAGGCTGGGAATCCTAGAACCGGAAAGTTTTAAATTTTCGAATCCTGTGATAAACTCCTCGCACGCGAACTTTTTTATGTTTTCAACCTGCCTGTTAAACAAAATTTTCCATGTCTCATTTTGCTCTCCAGTAAATTTCATGGATTTCCGCCTCCCATAATTTCCAGGACCCACTCTCCAGTTTCACTTACCTTTGGCAAAGATTTTTTTAGATCAGATCTTACAAGCCCCAGCTCTTTCAGGACCTTCGAATTTAGCTTTAACGTAGAAAGGGGCAGTTCTTCGTTTCTGGACAAGGACAAAAGAATGGAAGTTATACTTTTGCCACAATTTTTATGTATTTCAGAAAGAACGAGCATTTGGTTTTTGTTTAGAGCACGGGCTAACAATTTCTTTATAGTTTCTCTTTCCTGTTCCGACAAACATATTGGATCGGCATCATGCTCACTTCCGATTTATTGTTGGGAAAAGCTTATAAAGAACCGCCAGTCATAGACTGGCGGTATTCACGAAATCACGCAACGATAACATCTTGTTGTGTTTTCCTTGGTTCTTGACATAACTTCCCATCTGCACGGGGTCTCTGCCTAAAGAGTCCCCGTACCCCTGTCCGC
>JACPZZ010000033.1 GCA_016195275.1 Candidatus Aenigmatarchaeota archaeon
GCTGTGACGACAGGTCTAACGGACGTGCATACGCAGATCCGTTACGTTGAGGGTCAGGTAGAACATCACAACGTGACATTCGCCTAAGGAAACCCGCGACTTTAGTCGCGGGAGGATGTCATGTTGTTAATACTTACGTTTTTTGCGCACAAGTTTTCTTTCAATCTTTATGATTTCCTTTTCAGCCTTTTTTTCCTCAAGCTCGCCCCATACTATTATTGAACCGAATATTATCAGCAACGCGGGCAGCGTCCCTGCAATCACGATTATCAGCGCCGGAACCCACATGTCCGCCAGCGGCACGGAAATGTAATTCCTCAGATAATCGGCGCTTAATGCCACAAGCCCGAGAACAACCATCGCGGCCCCTGCAGCCATTTTGTGGGTTGCCATGAGTAGATATGAAATTTCAGGATATTAAAAATCAAAAAAGGCAAAAATAAGTTTATATAAATCACTGACTAACAAAGAATGGCCGATACAATGGGACTTTACCAAAACCTGCGTTTTGCTTTCAGAAAGAATCCTGAATTAATGAAGGTGCGTATGATGGCCTGGAGAAAGGGTGAAACTGTTGTAAGAGCGGATAGGCCTACCCGGCTTGACAAGGCAAGGATGTTGGGCTACAAGGCAAAAGGCGGTTTCGTGATCGCAAGAGTCCGCATCAAAAAGGGAGGCAGCAAGCGTGTAAAGCCTCGCATGGGCCGCAGCCCCAGCAAAGCCGGCCGGTTCTTCAATGTCAGGAAAAGCGCGCGGTGGATAGCAGAGGAAAAGGCTTCGAGGGTTTTTAAAAATATGGAAGCGCTAAATTCGTACTTTGTTTGTGCGGACGGAAAGAATGACTGGTTTGAGGTTATTTTGGTAGACCCGCAGAACCCGTCGATAAAGGCGGACCGTAATCTTAGTTTCTTGGCCGGCCAAAGAGGCCGTGCAGAGCGTGGTTTGACAGCCGCAGCTCACAAAACAGACAGAAGGAAATTATAAGTTCTGTATATCTTCAAATAAGCCCGGAAAGGCATTTAGCGCCTTATTAAGCCCAAAAAAGTTTGCAATTGTTTTATTTATTGTACGCAACTGTATGCATAATTATGAGAACCTACGATTTGCACGTGCACGCAAGCCCTTTCGGTGAGTCTCCTGTTGAGGATGTTGTAAGCCTTGCGAAGCGGCTCGGCTGGACCGGTATCGCGCTGAGCTGTTTTCCCGATACTGAGAAGATTATCGAAGAACACGGCAGGCTTGTCGACAGCCTGAAAACGAAAGATTTTGATGTGGTTAAGGCCGCGGAAATAAAGGTGAACACGCCCAATGAGCTGGACAAAATGCTTGACCGCATACGCAAAAAAATCGAGCTGGTCATCGTGCGCGGCGGTGATGTCGAGGTAAACCGCGCAGCTGTTTCAACAAACCAGGTCGACGTACTTTCGCATCCGGAAATGCAGAGAAACGATTCGGGTATTGATCCGGTAATCGCAAAAGCCGCCGCAGACAACGCCGTTTGTATAGAACTTAATTTCCGCCAAGTCCTCGATTCCTACAGGAAATCGCGCGTTCACACAATCGCCCACATGAGACAGAATTTGAAGCTCGCTAACAAGTACGGCTTTCCGATAGCGATAACATCAGGCGCTTATTCGAAATGGGAATTGCGGGCGCCCCGCGAACTTGCCGCATTCGGCGTTGGTGTTGGAATGAAGCTCGAGGACGCCTTTAAGTCCCTGGAGGCTTTGCGCATTGACGCAAACAGGCAAAAGCTTGGGCGGGATTGGGTTATGCCGGGAGTGACGATGGCAAATGGATGAAAAACTGAGGACGTTGAAACCGATGATAGCAGGCAAAAAAAGATACTTGTGTTTCGAAATAATTTCCGAAACTGCTGTGGAATTCGCGGACTTCGTAAATGTTTTCTGGAACTCGGCTATGTCCTTTATCGGCGAGCTTGGTTCCGCCAAGGCCTCGATATGGATAGTGAAGGATCTTTGGGATCAAAAACAGCAGAAAGGGGTAATAAAATGCTCTCACAGGTTTGTTGAAAAAATCCGCTTGATACTTTCTCTGATAAACCGTATAGGCGACCAGCGCGTGATTGTAAACGTGGTTGGTATTTCCGGAACCTTAAACTCTGCAAAGGCAAAGATAATCAGCATGCGGGACCTGACTAGTTATAGTTAAACTTTAAACGGTATAAAAAATTAAATAAATAGTGGTCTGATGTCTGCAACGAGAAAAGTAACAGGATTGACGATGATATTGGCAGGCTTTACGTTTTTTGCATGGTTCATAGCATTAAACACGATATCTCCGGCCATACCTGAAGGATTGCAGGGAACGGCGAAACTTTTCATGGTTTTGTCAGCCTTGACAGGCCTTGGTTTTCTGGTGTCGGGCGGCATGGAGTTTTTTGGCCACGACCAGCATGCGGCAGAGGGTAAAACAAACTTTTCAGAAAATTCTGACCAGAAGAAAATGCCTGATAAACCTGCTCCGAAACCCTTGTTTTCAAAGCCCCAGTTTTCAGAACCTTTGCCCCGGCCTTCCCCGGAAACTGAAGAAGAGGTTGTGGAATTGGAGCAGGAAGGTGAAAAGGAGGGCAGTAATGCCCCTCCAAATCCCAAGAAAAAGGAAGGATGGGAAGCCCCGAGCAGAACCGGCTGGGGATGAGATATTTAAAGTATGAAAATAAAAATGGAAAGGATAGTAGCAGAGTGAAATTATGGAACTGACTCCGGAATACATGGGATATGACAGGACAATAGTAGTTTTCTCGCCTGACGGCCGATTGTTTCAGGTTGAGTACGCGCGCGAAGCGATCAAGCGCGGCGCAACCGTTGTCGGAGTCAAAACAAAGGACTCCATAGTTTTCGCAGCCTACAAAGTTTCCTCGGAATTATCAGTTCCCGAATCATTGGAAAAAATTTACCTCATCGACGACCATCTCGCTGCCGCAGCTTCGGGTTTATTGGCAGACGCACGCGTACTCGTAGGAATGGCGCGCAATCGCGCACAGGTTAACAAAGTAACTTACGAAGAGCCGATCGAGGTTCCTACAATCGTCCGTTTCATCGCAGACCGCATTCATGTTTCAACGTTGTACGCAGGTTTGCGTCCGTATGGCATAGGTTTGTTAATAGGCGGCAGTGATTCTTCCGGGCCCAAATTATTCGAAGTGGATCCGTCCGGAACAACCATAGAATGGAAAGCGCACGTAATCGGGCGCGGAGCGCCGGCTGCTGAAAAAACACTCAACCACAAATACGACGAAAAGATGAAGACGGAAGATGCCATAAAGCTCGCGATAGAGGCAATCCAAAAGGGCGAGAAGGACGTTACGCCCCAAAGCCTTGAGATCGGAATAATGGAAGGCGTAGGAGACAAAGTTAAATTCAGAAGGTTACCAGTCAATGAAATTAAAAAGTATATGTAGATTTTTCAAACAAGCTTTAATTTGGCAACATAACTATTAATTAACATGACCGTTAGTGAGGAATGGGTAAAAAAGGCGCTGGAAGACCTGGAGTCTGCAAAATATAATTTCAAAGGTGGCCTGTGGGGTAATGCCGCCTTTTTCGCACAACAGGCTGCCGAAAAAGCTTTGAAAGCTCTATTTATCAAGAGATTCAAATTCCTTATGAAGATACACGACTTGGTCACACTTGCAAAAAAATTAAAATGCCCCAATTATTTGAAAGTCCTTTGTAACAACCTAAACCCCCATTACACAGAGACAAGGTACCCGACAGGCAGAAAACATACGCAGGAAATGGCGGAAGAGGCAATCAAAAACAGCGGAAAGGTGATCGAATGGGTAAAGAAAGAGTTGCGGAAGTAATTGAGATAATCAGGGGGATAGGCAAATTCAAAGAAAAAATTGGAGTGGAAAAAGTAATATTGTTTGGATCTTACGCAAGAGGCGATTTCAAAAAGTATAGCGATGTGGATCTTATTCTTATTGGTAAAAAATTCAAAGGTAAGAATTTCATCAAAAGGTATAAGGGTTTATGGTTGAAATGGGATTTGGACAAACCAGTTGATTTTATTTGCTACTCTCCAGAAGAGTTTGAAAAGGAAAGAAAAAGAGTAAGCATAGTTTCTACGGCATTGAAGGAAGGAATTGTAATTTAGTTCTTTGGTACGATTGTTTTGTATATAACAGTTAGTAAGATTATTGAGCCTCCGATTATCACCTTGGACTCTGGCACCTCTCCTAATAATAACGCGGCGAATAGGATCCCGTAAACCGGTTCAAGTGTTGCAATAACACTGGCTGTTTGTGCTTTGATTTTTTTCATGCCCTCAATGAATAAAGAACAAGCAATTGCAGAGATTTGCTGACATTAGAAAAAAGATGCTAAGTTGACTCTTTCCAACTGTTCAGGTATTCAATTTGTTTTTGATCTAGTTCGTCTATTTCTGTCTCTAGCGCTTCGAGTTGGAGTCCGGCTATTTCGTTATCCAGCTCCTCAGGCAGGGTTATCACTTTTGGCGGCAGTTTTCCTTTGTTTTTGACCAGATATTCACATGCAAGAGCTTGTCCACAAAACGATGTCGCCATCACCGCACTTGGATGGCCTTCAGCTAGCGAAAGGTTACACAAACGGCCTTGAGCCAGTACTAAAACTTTATTTCCATTCTTTAGGGTAAACTCCTCAACTAGTGGCCTTATCTCTCTTGCTTCGAGTGCGATTTGTTTCAGCCCACTGTAATCGATCTCAACATCGAAATGACCCGAGTTAGCTAAAATGGCACCATCTTTCATAGTACTGATATGCTCAGTTTTTATAACATGCTTATTTCCTGTGACGGTAATAAATACATTGCCGATCTTCGCAGCTTCGTCCATTGGCATTACCCTGTAGCCGTCATAAACCGCTTGAACAGCTCTAAACGGGTTTACTTCTGTAATAATAACGTTAGCACCCATGCCCCTGAGCCGTAAGGCTACCCCTTTACCACAGTCGCCGTAGCCTGCTACAACTGCATTTTTTCCTGCAAGCAAAATATTAGTACCTCTGAGAATTCCATCAATTGTGCTTTGCCCAGTTCCTATGTAGTTGTCTAGGAGATGCTTTGTTTTGTTATCATTAACAGCTATAACAGGATACTTGAGCGCATTATCTTTTTCCATCGCTCTAAGCCTTATTACACCCGTAGAGGTTTCTTCTGCTCCACCGATAACGCCTTCGATGAGATCCTTGTGCTTGCTATGTATCTCAGTAACTAAATCACAACCGTCATCTATTGTGATTTGAGGTTTAAACTCAATTACTTTGTTGAGAAATTTGTAGTAGTCTTCTTTGCTCTCTCCTTTGTAAGCATAAACTTCAATACCCTTCTTAGCCAAAGCCGCAGCAACGTCATCTTGTGTGCTTAAAGGATTGCACGAACAAGCCGTAACTTCTGCTCCGCCAGCAATAAGTGTTTCTATCAAAACAGCGGTCTCCTTTGTTATGTGCAGACAAATTCCTATTCTAACGCCTTTGAGAGGCTTTTCCTTTGTAAATCTTTCCCTGACTTTTAGCAGAGCGTCCATTTCACGCTCTGCAAATTCTATATTTTTGAGACCCTGTTCAGCCAGTTTGGGATCTTTTACTTTCGACATTTCAGTAAACGTTATGTTTCAGAATACTTAAATTGACAGCGCGTATATTACACTATGCTCGTCGGCGGGAAGAATTGCAAGTCCGTTTGGTACGATAACCACGCCGTCCATGTAATAGACCAGAAAAAACTGCCCTTTGATTTTCAAACGCCTTACACGGACAGTTATGCGACTGTGGCCGGATGGATTCGTGATATGACCGTCCGGGGAGCTCCGGCCATCGGAGCTGCCGGAGCGTTTGGAATGGCCTTGGCTGCAATAGAAGCGGAAAAAAACAAAAGACCCAGCGAACTTGAAATTGCCCGGGACCGGTTAATCGCATCGCGTCCCACAGCAGTAGATCTGAGGAATTGCGTCGAGCGCGTATTCAACAAGGCAAGCATAGATTCGTCCGCGGCTGTTAACGAGGCTGTGAAAATTTCCGAAGAGATTGTACGCGAGTGCAAAAAAATAGCCGAACACGGGGAAAAACTCGTAAAAAATGGTTATCGTATTGCGACGCACTGCAACACCGGGTGGCTGGCTGCTGTGGATTGGGGAACTGCAGAAGGCGTCATATTCATGGCCAACAGGAACGGCAAAAGCCCGTTCGTATTTGTCGGCGAAACGCGGCCAAGGAATCAAGGTTCTAGATTAACAGCGTGGGAATTAACAAACGAAAAAGTAGATCACGCAATAATCGCCGACAGCGCACTGGCGCATTACATGCAAGCCGGCGAAGTTGACATGATGGTCGTGGGTGCGGATCGCATTCTGCTTAACGGCGATACAGTTAACAAGATAGGCACGCTTGAAAAGGCCATAATCGCAAAGGAATTCGGCGTTCCCTTTTACGTCGCAGCCCCCATGACAACGTTTGACAGGGTGAATGGCGACAGGAAAAAAGTAACAATAGAGGAGCGCAGCGGAGATGAGGTATTGTATCAGGAAGGTGTGGACGAGAACAATGAAATCAGAAGAATACGCACAGCGTCGCCGGGGTCGAAGGCCCTGAATCCGAGCTTTGATTTTACGTCCGCGAAATACATAACCGCCATAATCACGCCGAAGGGAATTATAAAACCGGAAAAATCAGAGATAATGAAAATCCTCAAAACATACTGAAATATTTTCCGGCCAACTTGAAATACCTGTCTGCGAGAAGTCTGCTCTCCCTGTCTTTTGTACTCAGAGATTTTTCCAGTTCAACCTCCCCCCGGACGACAGCCCAGTAGAACATGTAAACCGGGAAAAGTTTTTTCGAATTCGTGTCGCTGCTCAACCGCACATACTCGTCCATGTAAAGTTTTGAAAAGTTTCCCAGCCCGTTGAAATCCAGATCCATGGCCAGCGCTGCAATCTCGTATGCGATATCCTGCACGCGGAACTCGTCGTTAAACTCGATGGCATCGAAAAGCGATATCTGCGCGCCGTCAACAAAGAAATTCCTTGAGTGCGCATCTCCATGTAAATCCCGAACAAAGCCTTCAGCCGTCCTTTCCAAAAACGCCTCGCGGTTATTTTTGAGGAAGTCGTTGAACTTTTTACGCCACTGTTCATAATCCTTTCCCAGGTCTTTTAATGTGTCAAAGGTTGCATTAAGGTGCCTTTTGGTCGATTCCGCATAACGCGTCGCAAAATCTGCTGGTATAGCCGAACTTCTGAAAAAATCTACCATGAACGCGGCAATTCTTTTGACAGTTGTGTCTGTCAGCTCGCCGCGCTTTATTATCTCCGATAACATGTTTCTTTGGTTCATCTGCTTCATCTTAACTGCGTGTTCGACGACCTCGCCTGCGCCGTAGCCTACGTGCAGTTTTCCGTCCTTGCCTCGGACGATATCAACAACTTCCAGGTACATTTCAGGATTTAATCGTCGATTAACAATCAGCTCTTTCTCGCACATAGCCTTTCTGTACGCCAGCGTAGAATAATCCAGTATGCCGCCGAATTTCAGCGATTTTTTAACTTTGTATGCGAAATGCCCTGTAAGAAAAACCCATGATATATGCGTCTCCTTCAATTCAATCTCGCCCGTCGTATGCGGATACGATTCCGGATCCGTCATAGCTTCGATAAGTTCTTTTTCCGTCATTCGTCCACCTGTATCAGCTTAGGTGTAAAATAAAACCGCTTTTTTAGCTCGTCCACACCCTTTAACAATTTATCAGGCGGCATCGTTTTTGTTTTGCCGTCCCACGGGTCTAAGACAATATAAACACGTCTTTTTCTGCCGGTAATCACTACAAAATGCGGCACATGTACACTAGATCCTACATAGAACGCATCCAGGTAGATTATTACGTTGCCGAGCAGAAGATGTTCGTCTATCACGTTCTTGGAAATCTTTTTGCTGGTTATAACAAGGTTCTTGCCCGTGCTTAGTTTTTTGAGAAAATCAGCGTAAGATTCGTTTTCCACTATCATGGAGACTTTCTTTTTGTACTTTTTCACGAAGAAGTCCACATTCCCCAGTGCATAATCAAACTTAGTCAGCCTGAATGCGTGCATCAGAGATTTTATTTCCTTTTCCTTGCCGGGTCTTATGCCGGCAGCTTTTAACAGGCATACAGGCAGGCATCCCTCTGGCGTGAATTGTTCGTATTTCATCGTTTTATCTCCTTCATTATCTTGTCCATGCATTCTTTAGTATCTTTCGAAGTGTCGATAGTTATATGATTTTCAGTTATCGGCTCGAAAGTTTTCTTTACAAATTTGTACACTTTGAAGTCCGCTTCCGATTCGTCGCCCTTCCTTGCGTTTATCCTTGATTTAACAGCATTTTCATGCAAAACGCACTCCACTATATGAAATTCGGATTTGTTTTTGTCAGCAACCCCTTTCGCTTCGTCCCTAAGGGATTTCTTGTAAAAAGTCCCGTCCAGAATGCAGTCTTCGCCGTTTCGCAGCTTTTCGTCTGCGACCACGAACATATTTCCGTACACAGAATCGCGTTCCTTTTCCGTGTACGTATTTTCCGAAAGCATCTCCTTTCTGATGACATCCGTTCGCAGTAGCGTCGCTCCGATTGTTTGAGACAAAGCCTTCGATATGGTCGTCTTACCAGTTCCGGGCAGCCCGCAGACCATGATAAGCATAATATATAAAATTGCCATCTATTCATTAATAATATGGGTTTGTCAGCACAAGAGGAAAGGATATTAAACTCGATAAAGATTGGTTCTGAAAACGATCCCAAAAAACCGGAATTTCCCCCGGACAATCCGAAATTTCCGGCAACACCCACGTACAAAATCAAAGTACCCGGATTTTCCGATGTGTGGCTTAAAGATGAGAGTGTCAACCCCACAGGCACCCATAAAGACAGGATGGCGTGGGAAATAGTCGTTACTTATCGTGATCTACTTTTGGCAAAAAAATCAGGCCAAATTAAAGGCGGCCTGCCACCGATGTCAATAATAAGCTCGGGCTCAGCCGCACTGGCGATACAGACACAAATGAGAAAGTTTGGCCTTCCCGATCTAAAAGTATTGACGGACGTAAATACGGACCATGTGATAATCGGAGCCCTGAAAGGCATAGGGTGCGAAATTTATCTAACCGACTTGTCGAGAAAACCATTTAACCAAAAGGAAATTCTGGATATGACACACAACCCTAATGGCTTTGATATAACCTCAAGCGAGGCATTGGATCCGACCACCAGGTTTTATGACTGGATGAGTTATGAAATAATAAACAATTCGCCGGATTACGTTTTCGTGCCGTTTGGAACAGGAAATTTATACGAAAACATTCTGAATATCAACAAACGCGAAGTGTCCGCAAAAATTCATGATCCAAGGTTCGGTGGAGACGTTGAAAAATTGAAAGCTTGTAATTTCATAGGTGCCACTACAAACAACCCCAAGTCAAAGGCTATAATGTTATACTCGCCTCATCTGCCTTTCGTACATTACGACGAGCAATGGATAAGGTCTTACAAGTACCAGGGATTTTGCGGCAATGAGTCCAACGTTCACTTGGTCAGGGAAGAATTCTTGGACGAAGCATTCGGGATAGCGGAGTCTCAGGATGTCACTTGCAGCCATTCCGGCATTGCCGGCCTCGCATTGATACTGCAGACGAAAGACCGCCTGCCTAAAAACAAAAAGATGTTGATAGTAAACACAGGCAAGGCCAAATGGTCAGGTGCAAAATAACCTATTTAAAACAGCATGCTCAATACTTCTCTGATATTATGAAAGTCGCGATTCTATACAGCGGCGGCAAGGACAGCAATTTCGCTTTGTTAACCGCTTTGCGGAACGGCTGGGACGTTAAGGCGTTGATATCAGTCAAACCAAAAAATGAAGAGGCCTATTTGTACCATTACGCAACCGCAGAGTTGACTAGGCTGCAGGCGGAATCAATCGGAATCAAACATTTCCTTTTGGAATGCAACGAAATCGGGCCCGAAAAAGAGGCGGCCGTTCTGGATAAAATTCTTTCAAAGCTCGACATTGAGGCAATCGTCCTAGGCGGAGTCGGCCTGCAGCAGACGCAAATAAATTCTGTGGGAAAGGTCGCATCAAAATACGGAATAAAAACAATAACACCCAACTCAAACATGACATCCGAAGAACTCCTGCGAGCGGAAATAGGCTCGGGCATGGACATCAGAATTGTTAATGTCGCCGCGGATGGTCTGGGCCCGGAATGGCTGGGAAAAAAATTAGATGAAAGTTCTTTTCCAGAACTGAAGGCGCTAAGCGGCAAGTTCGGCTTTGATATAGATTTCGAAGGCGGGCAGGCGGATACCTTTGTCTGCGATGCACCTTTTTTCAAAAAAAAGGTGGAATTAAAATCTATGAAAAAAGTATGGGATAAAATAACAAGCAGCGGATACGTGCAAGTTAGTGACGCCGTTCTTGTGGAGAAGAATTGATAATTTTGTATTTCCCTCTTCCTACCCTTTTTATTACCCCTGTATCGTTATAGGTTTTAATGAAAGATTTTGGATGTTTATAGACATTTTTCATATTTTCAATAAATTCTTTTCTTGTAAAAACATTGCCTTTTGACATTTCTACCATTTTTTGTAAAGCGAAGAATTTAGGTTTTCTTATAGGAACGGTGGCGGCGATGATTAATTTGTTATTTTTAGATTTGCTTAGGAATCCTATTTCTTTCGCAAATTTGTTCTTGTTAATAGAAGTTATTATCAGTTTCCATTTGGCCGAATATCTTCCTCTGCGGGCTATAGTTTTATTTATTCTGACACTTTCAGGGGTCAACCTACATTCTATTCCAAAATTATTTTTAAGCATCAGATATTCTCCCAGTAGTGTCGATGGCAGATGTTTTAATATCTGTAAATAAATTTTTGGATATTTTTCTTTTATTTTGCCCATGTAAATTCTATCGCCAGGTGCACCTATGATTTTTAGTTCTTTTGGTAGACCTATGCTTCTAGAAATTTGTATTTTACCCTCCGTTAAGGCACTACCTTCGGCTTCGAATGCGATTCTTAGATAGATTCTAGAAAATTCCTTGCTTTTCAAAATAAACTTTGGTATAACTGCTGGGATCGGTATGATATATCTGAAAATCGATGATGCCGTGCTTCTAAGTACCCCGTTATCAGTGTTTATCGAGTAGATTTTAGAGAAATCGTTGTTAGGAAAAAGGTTTTCTAAGGAGCTTAAGAATATTTGATGTAGTTCTTTCTCAGGAACTTGAAGTCTGAACTCATTTTTATGTGATCCTTCAGAAATCATCAAGGAGTATAATGAAACATAAGCTCTGTTATTTAATTTCAGTGGTAGATTCATGTTCAGATCAAATCGTTTCATGGACGAGTTTACGATCTTTATAATTTTCTTTTCTATTTTAGAATTCTTGCCAACAAGCTTCTTTATTGTTTTAATGGTAGGTTTATTTACGCTTAATGAAGGTGATCTTAATTTGAAATTTGATATATCCACGACTACATGATTCGGCAGATTCCAGTAATGTATTTTTTGTATATCTGGAGAATTTTCTAAGTATTTTTCAAATGTTGGTATATCATTTTTGATATCTTCCCAGATCGAAGATTCCATGTTAGTATCTATGCTTGGACTAACATTAATAAGTAAATATTAATATGACTATTTGATCCTTATGATTCGTACTCTGATTTTAGACTGACATGGCGTCCTTGATATTAGTGATCAGCGACTGATTTTTTAATGAATTTTATCAAAAGCTAAAAACTTCAGGAAAGTGTGGGACCAAAAGACGAAAAGTGGTTATATTGAAGTTGAGAATGCGGGACTGGCTGATAAGTGATTGCAAAACCAGCCTCGGCTGTAATGATATCTGGTGTTATTAGTGAACTGAATTCGATTTGTAAATTTGCATACCTTCTGGCAAGACTCATTATAACCTTTTGCTGACAAACTTTTCCGCATCTTCTAAAAACGTTTTAGCGCCTTTTAGCAGGCTTTCAACCTCACTTTCCTCTATTATAGCGCCGATTTGGTAATCACTGGTTTCCCTAAGTTCAAAGGCCCTTCTCAATGTTACACCCATGCCCTTATCTGCAAGTTTTTCTTTTATTATACGGAGACCGAATTCGGAAATCATGCCGGAATGCGTCTTGGCATCATAGCCCAGAGAATTCAGCATAGCCTTGGCGGCGTAGAAAATACTGTAATATGCCCTGTTGACCGAATCTTCCAGCATGCGCCTTTCCAAGAGCACTTTTGCAGCTTCAAGTCTTCTTTCTGAAACTGCCAACTCTTCTTTAATAAATTTTTTAATTTTTTCTTCCACTGTAAATCACCTTGCCTTGGGACACTTCGACGACAAACGGGTCTTTACGTTTCATCCGTTCATAAAACTCGTTTTTAGTGAAAAATTTGACTGATACAACTTTTCCATATTTAACGAGTATTTTATCCGCTATTTTTGAAGACCTTTCTCTGACTTTTTTGTCGTCCGATATTATTGCTATATCAATGTCCGAGTCCAGCCTGTATCTTCCTTTAGCCACCGAACCAAACAGTATGACCTCTGTATTTTTCCCTGCTTTTTTGAACTCCGCCAATATGTCCTTGTGAAACTGCAACATGATATTAATTATTCTTGTAGTATTAAATCCGGTGCAGTTAACAGGCCTTGAACAAAAATAGACCCCAGCGTCATTCTGCTTGCCATCCCACGCAGCATCAATTTCCTCCATGCTTTTTGATATTCATCAAAGCCGGCCACAACAGACAACCCGTTTGGCCTTAGTAAGCTTAAAAGAATTTGATGATCATTTCCTGCCGAAACAACCATAGTATTAATTGTCTTTTGTTTAAAAAAGGCTTCAAACTGTCGCGTTCTTCAGCGCCTCGCCGCATTTGCAGCCCCTTTCTGCCGGAATGTTTCCAAGCACGTCTTTTACGAGATCCTTGGTCTTCCTCGAGTTTTCATGCAATACTTTAATCACGTCTTCAACATTCACAGGCTTCTCGGAAAACGTGTCATAATCCGTAACAGTCGCGATGCACGCATAGCAGATTTCAGCCTCGCGTGCAAGTATGCATTCCGGAACTATGGTCATGTTGATTATGTCCGCGCCCATGTTCTTGTAATATTTTGACTCGGCCTTTGTAGAAAATCGCGGGCCGTTTATCACAACAACAGTGCCTTTATCATGCATTTCGTAACTTTTGTTTTTTCCTGCCTCAAAAACAGTTCTGGAAAGTTCCGGACAAAACGGCTCCGCAACAGATATGTGTGCGACTTTGCCCTCGTCAAAGAACGTTGCGCTGCGCCCGTGCGTCCTGTCGATAAACTGGTCCGGTATCAAAAAGTCGCCCGGCCTGACGTCTTCACGCAAACTGCCGACGGCAGCCGCAGCTATTATCCTCTTTACACCCAACTGCTTCAATGCGGATATGTTTGCACGGAAATTTAATTTATGCGGAGGAATGGAATGTTTTTTTCCGTGCCTCGGAAGGAAAGCTATTTTCTTCCCCTGGAATTCGCCGATCGTTATAACATCACTGGGCTTCCCGTACGGCGTATCTATGTCCACATCATGCGCATTTTCAAGCATCCAAATGTCGTAAACGCCTGTCCCGCCTATCACAGCGATATCCGCGTTATCCATACGCATAGATGAGGGAAACAATTTAAATCATTGAGCCTTTTTCATAGTATGGGCGAAGCATACGAATGCGAAATAATGACGTGGGAACAATTCGGCTCTTTGGTCGCAGCCTTGGCGGAAATGGTAAAAAAGGATTACAGGCCCGATGTCGTTGTCGGCCTTACCAGAGGCGGCTGGGCGCCGTCAAGGGTTCTGTGCGACCACCTTGGAATAAAAAATCTGGGCAGTCTCAAAGTAGAGCATTGGGGCGTGACTGCAACACCGGACGGTTCAGCAAAGATCAAAAGCAGCCTTAACGCGGACGTAAAGGGCAGGAAAGTTCTGGTTGTCGACGATTTAACAGACACGGGCGAAAGCATGGATCTGGCCGTCGACTATGTAAAAAGCCGGGAGCCTGCAGAAGTAAGGACAGCGGTCCTGATGAACATCAGGGGATCCAAATTCACGCCGGATTATTACGTAAAAGAGATAGGCTGGAAATGGGTAATATTCCCGTGGAATTTCTTTGAGGATATGAAAAACATTATTCCTAAAGTTTTAGATGGCGATAATTCTGCATCGAAAATCAAAACAAAATTAAAAGAAAATTTCAAAATAGACGTTGATGAAGAAGTATTGGCAAAGGTTATTAGCGAGGTCAAACCCGCCTGATTTACTTTTTCCGCTGCTCTTCAAGTTTTATCAGTTTCTTCATTATCTCTTCCTTTTTCTTGGAGTTTGGAAGCACGTTATTTTCCTTGATAACCTGTTCCTGTTTGATGTAAATCAGTTTGTTCGGATCCAGATCCTCCCGCAAAACAACGCCCGGGCCCACAACGCTGTTCGGCCCGACGCGCACGCCCGGCATTAACGTAACGTTAGATCCAGTACGGCAATTTTCACCCATGATGGCGCCTAAATGGTCTAACCCAGAAGACATGTCACCTTTTCCGAATACGTTGACTTTGATGTCTTTTTCATCTAGACGCACATTAGTTACTATAGTGCCCGCAGCCAGCGAACAATTGTCAGCAATGACGCAATCGCCGACGTAAGCCGTGTGGAACCAGCAGTTGTCGCCTATGTACGAATTTTTTACCTCGGTAGAATATCCGACAACAGAATTGTCGCCTATGTGCGCATATTCGCGAACCAAAGAGTTGTTCCCTATAATGGAATTCTTTCCTATATAGCACGGCCCTTTCACAACAGCGTTTTCCATTACCCTTGCGCCCGCATCGATTATGACACCGCCTTCGATAACCGCATTAGCCGCTATTTTTGCAGTGCCGTGGATCATTGGGCTTTTTACACCGCTGAGAAAATGTTTTGTCGTCTCAAGCATATGCCAGGGGTATTTTATCGCCTTCCATACGCCGGTGTACCTGACAACTTTGAATCTGAAACCCTCTTTGATCATCCTGTCCATCGAAGATTCGTATACGTCGTCGTTTGCGCTTTTATTAGTTTCCAAATATTTGAAGAGTTCGTTCGTTTTCCTGTGGTAATGAACAACGATATTTACAAGGTTGCTAGGCTCGTTTCCCCTGCCCGGCTTTTCAACTATCCCTTTCATGTAATTTTTTTCGTCAATGATCAGATAGCCACCCGGGAAATATTCACCGACTTCCTGCCCAAGTATGTAAGAATCCGCATCCGCGCTTTTGGCCGCAGACATGAGAGCGGCATAGGCGGATTTTTCAAAAATATCGTTTGGGTTGACTATTACGATTTCTTCACCTGCGATCAGATCTTTAGCAGCCATCAACGCATCGGCCATGCCGTCCGGTTTTTTCTGGATAGAGTAATTTATTCTGTATTTTTTGCCTTCAAGGATTTTATTTACCTCTATGGCACTTTTTATTTTCTCTATATTCTCCGGATTCCCGATTACGATGAAATCGTCCAGCCCGTTGCTGGCAGCCGTTTCCATGTGATGCTCTAGCAAGGTCTTACCTAAAAATTTGAACAGGAACTTGTCCTCCATTAGGGGAAACATTCTCTTTCCAATGCCGCCGGCCAAAAAAACAGTCTTCATGGAGACACCTTCATTATCTCGTCTTTCAGTGTTTCGGAAAACGTTTTCTTTAATTCTTCGAGCCTTTCCTGTGTTGTCGCTTCCACGTACAGCCTTATCTTCGGCGACGTGTTCGACGCGCGTATCAATATCCAGCCATCTTCGAAATCCAAACGAACGCCGTCCATGTCCGTTATTTTGTCGTATATTTCCCTGAATTCTGCAAGCAGGTTTTTCACAACAGTGAATTTTTCATCGTCAGGACATGCGAACACTATTTCTTCAAAGGGGTAAATGGTAAGCGAGTCGTAATGTTCCGATAGGCTTTTACCGGACTTGGATATTATATCTGCGATTTTAAGTGGAATCAGTACAGCGTCGTCAAATGCAAAATATTCCGGCAGCACCATATGGCCCGACTCCTCCACACCCAGAAGAGAATCAGCATCTTTGCATTTGCTTATCACGAACGTATGCCCTACAGGGACCTTTATTACCTCACCGCCGAGTTTCTTTAATTCCCTTTCCAGAGACATTGAGCAGGCGACCGTTATAACAACATTTCCCTTTTCGCTGTGCAGAACGTTTTTACCTATTAAAGTGCCCAGTTCATTTCCGGTGAGAATCCTGCCTTTACCATCCACAACAGCCGCCCTGTCACCATCACCGTCAAATGCAACGCCAAAGTCATAATCACCATCCTTGATGGTTTCAACCAATTTTTTTATGTTATTTGGCGTCGGGTCGCTCGGCCTGTTCGGAAACGAAGGATCTACGTCACAGAATAATTTTGTAACTTCAAAACCCAATCCTTCGAAAATGTCCGGAGCCGCGAGGCTAGTGCTGCCGTTCCCGCAATCCAATACAATTTTAAGTTTTTTATTTATTTTAAATTTGGATTTCAAAAAATCTACATATTCTTTTTTGAGGTCTGCAATTTCTACAGAGCCTTCATACTCTGCCTTGGCCGGCTCCTTGTCGTCCATTATTTTTTTTATTATAGCAGGCGGTATCGGTATGCCTTCGCCCGTATAAATTTTAAGTCCGTTCCATTCAGGCGGCAGGTGCGAAGCTGTAATGTAAAGTGTTATCGCAGATTTCAGTTTGAAGCCTGAGAATAAACATGTTCCAAAAGAAGAAGTCCCCACGTCTATCACGTTAATCCCGGAAGAAGTCAGGCCCTTGATTAAAACGCCGGACAAGGACAGGCTGGACGTTCTTATGTCATTGCCAACTACAACAGTGTCTACCCAGTCATTTTTTCTTACAAAAACAGCGATAGCCTTGCCTATGGATTTCATGATCTCTTCGTCTAAATCTTTCCCGTAAATCCCGCGGATGTCATATTCCCGGTAAATGCTCATTATTCCACCGTCACTGATTTTGCGAGCGCCCTCGGCCGGTCTATATCGTTGCCCAACTTTTTGGCAACGTAATATGCAATCAATTGTGAAGCTACTGTGAACGGTATCGGGGAGACCAGATCGTCTACGGCAGGCACATCAATGACTGTGTTAACGTGTGTCGTACCTCCTGCAGCAATCGCAATTATCTTCCCGCCGCGCGCCTTTATCTCCTCTATGTTGCTTAACACCTTCCGGTCGTCCTTTGGTATGAACGCGACCGTGTACATGTTGTCATCTATCAATGAAATCGTGCCGTGTTTCAAAAAGCCTGCCGACATGCCTTCAGCGTGCAGGTAAGATATTTCCTTTAGTTTTAATGCGCCTTCCAGAGCCGTTACAACGTTAAGCCCGCGGCCTATGTACAGGTAATTTTTTACACTGAAATTCTCTTCCGCAATTTTCTTTATTTTTTCCTTGTTGTCAATTATTTCTTTTACAACGCTGGGAAGTTTTTCAACCTCATTCTCGAGCATTGAAACATCCTTTCCTTTTAGTTTCGCAACCTCTATGGCAAGGCGCAGAATTATGATAAGTTGCGATGTGAATGTTTTCGTCGAACAAACGGCCGATTCAAAACCAGAGCCCTGCATGATTGTTATCCCGCTTTCCCGCGTGGCAGTCGAGTTAGCAACATTGACAATTGATGCGAGCCTCGCCCCGTTCTTCTTTGCAAACCTTGCGGCGGTCAGAGTGTCATAGGTTTCCCCGGACTGCGTTATCGCAATCGCAAGCGTTGAACCGTTGATTATGCCTTTCTGGGAAAATTCCGAAGAATCTATGGCCTGCACGCGTTTATGAGCTATTTCGGCAAACCAGTACTCTGCTATCATCGCGGCGTGCATCGAGGAGCCCGTCGCTATAAGGTAGACCGTATCGTGGTCGTCTATCATTCTGGCAAGCCTCTTAACTTCTTCTGAATGTATGCCTTTTGCTATCCTTATAGTGGTCGGCTGTTCGCAAATTTCCTTTAGCATGAAATGGTCGTAGCCGGATTTATCAATGGATTCGGGCTTCCAGTCTATCAGCATCTCATTCTTCAATTTTTCAGCCCCAGTTTTCGAGTCCAAGATTTTATGCGAGTTGTTCCCAACAACGCACACCTCGCCGTCGTCCAAGGGAATGGCGCGATTGGTAAACTCCAAAAACGAGGAAATATCAGAACTTACAAAAGTTCCATTTTCACCTATGCCAAGAACTACAGGACTTTCCTTTCTTGCGCACACAAGCTTGTTTTCATTTTTGGAAGCAACGAGGAACGCGTAAGTACCTTTGACGGATTTTAATGCTGTCATCACGGCGTTTTCCAAATTACCATTGTAATTCTCTTCGACCAGGTGCGCAAAAACTTCCGTGTCCGTTTCCGACCTGAAAATATGTCCGCGCGCCTGCAAATTCCTCTTTAATTCTAGGTAATTTGATATGATGCCGTTGTGAACGACTGCAATATTATTCTTGCAGTCAAAATGCGGATGCGCATTTGCCTCTGTTACGCCGCCGTGGGTCGCCCAACGACAATGAACCATCCCAGCCGTTCCAGGGAGTTCCGTAAACTTCACATTTTGGTTTACTTCATCCACCTTCCCAACGCCTTTTTTGCAAAAAAATCTATCATCGTAGATAGTTGCCATCCCTATCGAATCGTAACCTCTGTACTCCAATCTTTTGATCCCAGAAAGTAGCAATTCGCTTGCTTTTCTGTTTCCTATATAACCAACTATCCCGCACATCTGCTCGCAACCCGAAAAAATCAGCGCACTAATTTTTGTTTGCTGACTATCTTACACTTTTCTCCCGAATTGCTTATAAGCATTTCTAAAAATTCCCCTAACCACTATAAAATATTTTATAATAGTACTTCGCAAAATCGGTCAAACTCCGGTATCGGGATCCAAACCATTATAGAAAAATTTATAACGCTATCTGTACAACTAATAGCATGCTCAAAATGCTTGACACGGAGTCCGGTTTGGCGTCTGAAGTTAACGCTTTGCGCAATCCGAGGCGATTAAAGGCGATTACAAGCGAGTTAGGCTGGCGTATATACCAAGAGTTGGCCAAAGCCGCAGCCTCGCCTGTAGACCTGTCAAGGAAGCTGAAAATCCACGAACAGAAGGTCTATTACCATATTAACCAGCTGAGAAAAGCGGAGCTTATTAAGCTGGTTAAAACAGAAGAGCGACAGGGGGCAACAACAAAGTTCTACGCCGCCCGTCCCGAAGCTTTGGTCGTGATGCATGAAAACATGGAATCGCACAAATTCAAGCCCGACACCGGGAACGTGCCTGAAACCCTCAAAGATTTCATATCGTCCGGCAAAGCCAATTTCAAGATCGTTGTAGGCTCTCCGGACCCGCATGGCCAATACAAGGCCCGCGGATCCGACTCATGCTGCGCAATCGATTTAGCCCTTTTCTTGGGCAGCTTCACAAACACCGTTTCCGCAGCAAACTACAAACTCGATACAGAGATGCGCGAAAACGACTACAAGCAGAACCTGATTGTTGTTGGAGGGCCGAAGGCAAATACGGTCACGGCCGCGTTGAACGGCATGCTGAAAGTCCAGATGGACGAGTCGGACGAATGGAATATAGTCTCTAAGCTTTCCCGAAAATCATACGGCGAGGACGACCACGGATTCATTGCAATCGTGAAAAACCCCTGGGACGAATCGAAAAAGGTTATTGTTTTCGCCGGCCGTCGTTTCCCGGGCACGCGCGCTACTGTAATAGCGTTCGTTAAGCATTTTGAAGAAATAACAAAAGGCAACAAGTACGACCCGCGCTCTTCCACAAAGGTTGTCAAAGGCATCGATTACGACGGCGACGGCGTCGTTGACGACGTTGAGTTTTTGGAATAAACTAGTTTATAGTAATACCGGCAGTTTATAACTGGCGGATATTTATATAATATCTATCACTAATTAGTGGTTACTAAATTGGTAGATCACATGACAAACGTTTCGGAGCTTGCACAATATTCTTTAGATTGGACGCTCGGGCTTTATGTAAAAGAAGGCGTAACTCTGCGCTACAAGCCTAGAATAGTTTATTCGGATAAACCGCACCCTATAAATGCAGACACATTGGCAACGTGCGATCTTGAAGATAGCGCGTCTGCAGCGCATGTCGATTTTGTTTCGAAACGCATGGCTAAGATGGGGTGGAATCAGGTCTATGGAATTACGGTGAGCTAGGAAGCGATAGACGAGACCAACGCCGCGCTCAAAAGGCGTTCTGATTTATCAAACTCTAGGAGAAAAGCTTCCCATGACATTTTGATTTTTCCAAGATTCGGGGAACGTGTACAGGATAATTATGCGTCTGATTTTATCATGGCTCATGAAATATGGCACCTTGTAGAAGATGAGCAGGGCGTGTTCGAACAAAACACATTGATAACCGAAGGAACTGCTACATACGCGGCCGCGAGACTTTTGGATAGAAGGTGTGATGACCCGCCTGAAAATTTTGCAGATTACATGAACGCTTTGTACGTGGGCGGGGCCAACCTTGTTCAAAATCGCGTGGAAACGGAGCGTTACCCGTTTGCGGCAATTCTTGATCCAAGAATAAGGGCAGAAATGCAGGAAGAATTGATCGAAAGAATAATGCCGAGAATAGAAACTCTTGTCAGGGAGACTTTGAAAAATCCAGATTACAGGCAAGCAGCTGCAAATTCTTTGGCGCAGGTTCCGGAATTTGCTGATTTGCGCGGGAATCTCACAGGACGCGGGGTAATAGAAGCCTACAGAAGTTTAGGCGGGCACATGTTGGCCGACGAGCTGGAGACACAGGATGTTTCCGGTTTTATCCGTTCTTTAAAGGAAATCGGTTTTTGATATTTGTGGACTATCGGAACTCCATTTGGGTAGCTGATTTATAACCCCTAACCAAATATCAATCATGCCAAAATACGGCCGTCGGTTGATCTTTCCTTCGTCAAGGAACTCATTGGCCAAATTTGCACCTGTGGGAAATAACATCAAAAAATTCACTTTGCAAATGAGCGATTCTGCGAACTGCTACATGTGCAAAACGATAAAGGCGGTTAAAGGCATTGAAATGTGCCCGCGCCATCTTAAAGAGCAGAATTATTTCAAGACAAAATCCATGGTTAACTCGCTTGATTTAAGCGGCTCCAGCCCGCCCGGTATTTTCGTCGGCCGCGCCGGTTATCCGAAAGTTTTTGTCGGCCCGTTAATACCGCCCGTTCACGGTGACACGATTAAGATGGACACGCCGGAAATGTGGAACGGGCTTGCGATTAACGATATAGTTTCATTTCGTTCGCAGCTGGTCCGCGGCATGAAACCTGTAAAAATCATGGGCGAGGAGAATAAATATTTGGATACTATCAAAGAACTCGCACTCGCAAAAGACTCCGCAGAGGTAGAAGCTAAATTCACAAAAACTCCGCGTGGCGGTTCGTTCAGCGAAGACTCGCAGCCTTTCGGGCCTTCGGCTCCGATAAAAGACATTATGATCGGATCGATGAAGACGGAACAGACAATAGAGAAAGCCTGTTCTGATACGGATTTATTGGCAGCCGACGCGGTCATGAATTTGTATGAAAAGGGAATTTACATTTCAAAAATACAGCGTTCTTTCTCCGCAGGTTTGTTCGGCCTCGGAAAGCGAAGAAAATTAGTGCCGACGCGTTGGTCCATTACCGCAGTCGACTCGACACTGTCGAAGATAATATCGGACAATGTTAAACAAAACCCGGCCATCGACGAGTTCCGCGTCTATTACCACGAATACTTCGACAACCGTTGGGCGGTTTTAATGATGCCCTATGAATGGTCTTACGAGCTTATTGAGGCATGGTATCCCGAGACGTTATGGAATCCCGCTTCGTCGATTATGATATTTTCAGACCACGAAGGCAACGACGGAAAAAAGGAATACAGCCGCATCGGAGGATGTTTTTATTCCGCACGCTTGGCTGTTTCGGAATTATTGAATAAAGAGCGCAAACAGGCTTCGATCGTAATAATGCGCGAAACTCATCCCGGCTACATAATGCCGCTCGGTGTTTGGTTCACGCGCAACTCTGTTCGCGAGTGCATGGATAAACAGCCCGCAAAATTCGACAGCCTTCAGGCAGCGTTAAATTTCATTTCGTCCAAACTGGCTATAAAAATGGAAAAGTGGCTGCAAAATTCAGCTGTGTTGAGAAATGTGATGCACCAGAGGAAATTGGGGAGTTTTATAGTACGGCAATAACCAAAGAGATAGTTGGAAAAGTATTGGCTAAATGGGTTAAACACCATGAAAACATAATAACAAAGGTGGTCTGTATAATATCGTAACAAAATATCTGGAGCATAATATGTATTCGCTAAAAGTGGCCAATCATAAAGCATCGAATAAAGAAATAATCCAATGGATAAAAGAAAATGTTGTAAAAATGAGGATTTTGGCATATTTATTCCTGAAAGAAGGGAGATAACCGCCTTGCAAAAGAACTCTTCGAAAGATCATGCACCAGAGAAAAGGATTTAACATTGATACTTTAATACCGCGAGCCTGTCAACTTAACGACCTCCCTAAGTTATAGAATCCCATAAAACTTCCCATGAACGAATCTATCCCGTTCCAAGAACGAAAAATATTCCAGAATCTTTTCGTCCTTTCTTTCAACAGAGCAAAGAAATGCTCTGCC
>JACPZZ010000031.1 GCA_016195275.1 Candidatus Aenigmatarchaeota archaeon
GGAGCCGCGGATATTACGCTGTGACGACAGGTCTAACGGACGTGCATACGCAGATCCGTTACGTTGAGGGTCAGGTAGAACATCACAACGTGACATTCGCCTAAGGAAACCCGCGACTTTAGTCGCGGGAGGATGTCATTTGTGGTTTCTAATAATGAATTGAAAAACAAATACTTGGAATACCAAAAAGCACTTTTGAGCTATAGCGCCTTTGTCTATATGCTACATGTCGTTAACGAGTTTGTGTCGGATTCGGTGAAAAAATTAGTAGAAGCCAAAGCACAAATCATAGGAAAAATGGATAGATCGATAGAATTTATCGGAGTTCTTATACAACCTGATGATAAAGCCAGCATTCTTTTACTTCAAGAAAAATTACACCGGCTGGGGCGAAATGCAAGCGAGGATGAGATTAAAAAACTTTATGGTGAATTTAATTGGATGGCTTGTTTGGACATCCATAACAAGCCGTGGACATATCAGCAATTCGCTGATAATATGAAAATAATGCTTTCTTCGAATGCTGAGAAAAAATATAGCGTGTCATACGAAGAAGCTATTGACGAATTACAATTAGATTCTAATGAAAAAGAATTGATTGCGGTAGCCAAGAAATTGGCGTACCTAAAGGATGCTCGCGACGATTACCGAAGGAAAGGGATTTTTTTGCCCAGAAAATGTTTGAAGAAATGGGGAGGCGGATGAAATTAAATTTGGAGGAAACCAGCTACCTGACAGAAAAAGAAATTCTAGAATTTCTAGACTATTCAAAAATGCCGCATAAAGACAGGGTAGTGCAGAGACAGAATAGATTCCTTGTATTTTTCGACGATAATCACAACATTGTTTGCATGGAAGGAAACGAGATGAATCTTAAGTTAAAAGAGTTTGGCATCTTGGAAAATCGAAGATATGATATAACGATCAAAGGGACGCCAGCTTCTAGAGGTTATGCAAAAGGACGGGTATCAATTGTAAAAGGCGTCGGTGATTTACAAAAAGTTAGCCGAGGGGATGTTTTGGTTGCTGTGACAACGCACCCGGATTTCGTTCCTGCTATGAAAAAGGCAGTTGCCGTTGTAACGGACGAAGGCGGTTTAAGCAGCCATGCCGCCATAGTTTCCCGTGAATTTGGAATACCTTGCATAGTCGGAACTAAGAATGCGACACACGCCTTGAATGAGGGGGATTTTGTGAGCGTTGATGCGAATAAAGGGATTGTAACAATACATTCAAACAAACCTTAATCGAATTTATACCCTAACCTTTCCAATAGACGTCAAGAACTTACGTCTAGCATTTTCCAGACTTGAAAGTCTCGTGGATAATTCACATTCTTACGATAAAGAAAGGGTTTATTGCCGCCATCATAATAATTTTTATTTTCAGTTATTGATTTATCGCCTATAATTTTTATGGACTTACAATCTATCGGGGATATATACCCCATTGTAAGTCCAAGCTTTTTCATTTCTTCTTTTGTGGCGAACCTAATTTTTACCAGATCGAGCTCTTGTTTCAATCTATCAAAACTAATTCTCAAATCACCGCGAATAACAACAGCGAGAAATTCTTCCCCGTCATTACCATAGGCTTTGAATATGAGAGTCTTCAGAGTTTTTTCCGGGTGTTCTCTGTAAAATTCCTCTATTCTTCCCCGTACAGATTCGTTGGTTGCGTCTTCAAATTCCATAGCATTTAAAACTTGTTTATTCGTTTCCATACGATAACTACAAGCAATTAAAATTTATAACCTAAATTCTCCAAAACGTTTTTCATCTTAATCGCATCTTTTTCCAGCAAAGGCGATTCCGAAATCAACGTGATGTCGATTTTTCTTTTCATAATTTCCTTGGCCAACGGTTCAAACGGCGGGCTGTGATCTATCGGGATATGCACGTCGACAAACTCTCCGGCGTTATTTTTCTTTACATTTTCGAAATGCGAATGGACCTTTTTGATCTTTAACCTCACCAATTGGCCGAGTATTTCGGAATAATCGATAACACCGTTCTGCCTGACGAAAATATGCGCCCAGTCTATGTACGGGATAATTTTTATTTCCTTTGATAATTTTATCAATTCTTCCAAGGACCCGAATTGCGATTGTTTGCCCATGGTTTCCAAGCCAAGTTTCACGTCACCGAAGCCGCGCTTTTCCGCCTTTTCCAGAATGTCTGCGCATGCGTTTCTTGTGTCGCTGTAAGTTTTTTCCGGCGTGTCTTTTCCATAATACGATGCATGAACCGCAATAACTTCCGCGCCCATGTGATGTGCGCGCTCCATCGAATCAAGGATTCGTTTCTTGCTCGCCTCTAGCTTCGTTTTATCATCGGAGTTAAGGTTTATGTAATAAGGAGCGTGCGCGGATAATTTTATTCCGAGGTCTGCGGCTGTTTTGCCGATTAATTTTGCAGTTTCGTTGCCCATAGCAACGCCGCGGACGAATTCGACTTCAAGACATTGCAAATTTAATTCTTTAATTCTTTTTATACCGTCTATAGTAGAATTTCTTTTTGTGGAAATTGGTATTCCAGCTGTTCCGATATACACAGTCATATTTTTATTTCCCAGTTAGTTTATAACGAGGCTATTTGTTCCCATGAAAGTTTTCGTTTTCTTTTTATTCTTTTTTCTCAATAGCATTTCCTATACATCCTGAAAACATTGGAGCTTTGTTTGATAGCATAGGTAGGTCCGCGGGTCCGAGAAAAATATTCATAACCATCAGATAATTTTCGGCACCATTCCGGTTAGAAGGGCCGACGCGAAGATTATTATCAAGGCCAGCGCTATCAATGAAGGCGACAGCACAGCTATTAAAGAGCGAAACATGCCGATTTTGTAAAGCTTGGAAACGCCTTTTGTCTGGAGATACAACGACCATATGCTGAACAATACGCCGGCGAACGGGAGCCAGCCCAGGAGCTGGGAGGGCAACGATCCGTAAACCAGCGATTTGTACGCCTCCACATAGCTGCCTTTGCCGCCCAAAACTTTCGCAAAAACGAACACTACAGCAGCGGATACGAACATTACGAGCACGGTCATGACCCAGCTGAATACCGCTACGGACGCTATGCCAGTTGCGCCTAAAGACGCGAGAGGCCCGTTTGAAACCAGTATCACAGTGGCGACCAGATAAACCAGCGATGTGATGAGCAGGAATGAAAACGCGCTGTTGACGGTTTTTTCTGATTTTATTTTATCGAAAAATTTGCTTGGTTTTGTCAGTATCATCGACACTTTTTTCAAGAATTCCATAAAACCACTATCCTAAAACAAAAGGCACCAGAAGCTCGAATAAAGTCAACGCTACTATCATAGCAGTGACTTGTTCCGGCTTAAGCTTGATGCCTGTTTTCGCTTCTTCTGTTGACGCTACGATACCAGCCGACGACATTGGCAATGTTTGCCTTTCTTCTGCCATTCCAACCAAAGATAATTAGCGGTTAGGCTTAAAAAGTACTAGGGGCATGCTGGTCGTAACCCGCCTTCTGTTCAGGTTGGCCACACAGCGGTGTGATACTAAAGACCACCGAACTAACGTTCACGCTGTGCGCGACCCAGGCATTCGTCTGAGCGCGCGTTGCCGCTTGACGCATATCTTTGATATGCGTCTGTCGACTTGCGCTTGCATCCGCGTTTCACAAGGTCCGTTTCATCCGATGCGCGTTCAACTTCAACATTTCGCCATTTTACTGACGATCTGCGTCCTACGTTGCTAACTTTCATTAGCCTGAATGCGCCGGTCCGTTTCTGATACCTTTTATCAACCTCTCGGTAGTCGGCTTTGGCCGAAACGCTTACATTTTGCCGCACGCGGCAAAATGCGCGGATGGGCGGAGTTTCCTTCGTTGCTAACTGAAACAGATTCTATTTTGCATGAATCTGTTTCGGTCGGCTCGAGTTGCCTTCGCCAGCTTGCCCAAAAGATAATGGGTTACAGGTGATTTATAAAGCTTGCTCATTCTGGTTGCAAAAGAACTGGACAACACAGGAGAGAGCGAGGAAGTCATAAAATCCTTGAGGGAAGAGGAAGTTGGATTTAAGCTCTGTTGAGAATTTGCACAGGCTTGTACTGGAAGGGGGTGACGTGAGGCACATAAACAAGCTTGTGGATATTTACAATTTGTTGGTCATAGAAGGATTGCCGCCGATTAATTCATATAAATTGCGGCGGCGAAATTTCCGTGCATATACTAAATTTTTCCAACCCGGAAATAGAATTTTAATTTCCACTAAAAAAACGAATAAACCAGGGATAAAACAGCCAGGAACAAAGTTATATAAGAATAATGCATGGACCGTTCATGGTCTTCTTTCTGCGTGTAAAGGTAAATCCCGATCCAGGTTGCGACCAGCGAGGCTAAACGAAATTTCCAGTAAAATGCCATTGCGATGCAGACCAGTGACGCGAAAAAAAGGCGCGGAGACAGAATTTCTGCGTGTTTTTTCATAAATCATTTTTAGTTTGCATAGTTAAAAAGAAGTATATTTGAAACTCAAAATTATTTTAACCACCGAACAGATTTCTGATCAACGCCAAAATTCCGCCGGCGTTCTTCTTCTTGTTTTCGGCCTCTTTCTTGAGACCGTCGGCCTGCATTTTCAGAATATCAACCTGCTCCTTCAGGCTGGCCTTTATTGTTATATCATCGGTGCTGGAAGCAACAGCATCCAGCGTTTTTATCGTGTTCTCGAGCTGTGTTATCTGGTCATTCAGGAATTGTGCGTCTTTCCTTTCCTGTTCCGCGGCCGCGCCAAGCACCCAGCTTAGAGTGTAACCTAAACCGCGTTTGCTTGTTTCGTTTTCAAATTCGTCCAATGAGTTGCTGGCCTGCAATATCGAGTCCTGGCTCTCTGACAGCGAAACTTGATCATCGTCCTCGCCGGCAAGGGATTTTATCACTTCCAGTTTTTTGAGTATGTCGTCCCTCGGTATTTCGAACTTTTCCAGACGTTTTGACTCAAACGCTTTGTTAACGTCTTTATAGACAATGAGATTTACGGAGTCGACCTTTACATCTTCCACAAACGGAAGGCTTCTTATCGTATCTATGTTATCCTTGGATGCGGGCATCCTGACTATTGTTAGTTTATCAAGAGGCTCTATCGGCATTGGGCCGTTGAACGAAATGCCGGAAGCTTTCCTCAATTCGTCAAGCTGGGTGTTCGAGACGTCACGCATAACAACAATGATCGGAACAACATTTGACGGTTGCGCTCCTCCTTGTGGCCCACCGGAACCACATTTCCTCATATTATTTGGGCAGCACGCCTTTTCATTCGGCCCGCACACACGCACATCCGGCGGGCAGTTCACCTTGTCTGCCGGGCAGCAAGGCGTTTGTCCCGCAGAGCAGTAGCTCATGAAGTCCGGGCAACATGCATCTGATGGTATGCCGCGTTCAAACGATTCGCGCCCGCCTTCAAACCCGTAGTTCATGTTTTTGGAGATCTCATTCTGGACTGCACGGGAAAGATAATCGGTGACTATTTCCGGCTCTTCTTCGCACACGCCGGCCAGCTTTGACACTGTGTCCTGGTGATTTATGTCTATGTAGTTCCACAAATCCCTGTTTTTCTTGAAGGCGTTTTGTACTTCCTCGTTGTGTGTGAGGCGTATTGCGTATTTTCGCACGTTTCTGAAACATTCTTCCATATTTTTGCTTTGGCGCTGGCTGAAAACAGGCATCACTTCTGTTTGAGGAGATCCGCCGCGCTGATCAGACCGCCCTTCCACCTTGAGGAAAGGGACAATCTCTCCTGCGGAGTCATAAGTCCTTACAACGCCTCTTAATTCGATTTTCCTGTCGTCAACGTTTGAACCGAAACCAACTAGGTCTATCCTGCCCGTGCCGTCGTTTACAAAGAACGGGAAGCATTTGTTGCGGTCTGGCGATGCAAAGCCGCCTCCTCCGCCTCCCGATCCGCCACCAGATGAAGGTCCGCCGCCCCCACCGCCGCTGCCGGACGAAGCCGTGGCACGGCCTGTTACAATATCGCGTGCTGTTACGGTTGCCGATGTCGTCCTTGTCGGACGTGAGGTTCTGCCGGATTCGTAACCGCCTGTTGCGCA
>JACPZZ010000034.1 GCA_016195275.1 Candidatus Aenigmatarchaeota archaeon
TACGCCTTGGAATATTGATCTATTGTTTCTATCAAATTTTTGTTTTCAATTTTTATTCTGATTGTCCTTTGCATACTTCAACAACCTGTTTATTATTTCGTCGTATGTCTCTTCTTTTTTGCCGATGTCTTTCAGTTTTTGCAATGTTTCTTTGGTTACTCTTATAGTGGTTATATTCATGTATATTTATTATATTTTAATATATTTAAATTCGTTAGTTCGCGGTTCGCGCTCATCACACCCTTAAAAGGCGTGGGTTTTCCCGCTCACACGACTGATAAAATGTGTTTGTATTGCAGTAAAATAAATTAATTCCCTGCGCTGAACTTCTTCCTGCTCACAAGGTCGTGCGTTTCAACTTCCTCGAGCTCCAGCACTTCTTTCGCCAACTGCAAGCCGCCCACAATTTCCGGCAAAACTACGATTTCGGCGCCTGCCCTGTGAAGCCTCCTTATGGCAGCCTCCGAGTCGGCGCGCGCCCCGATAAGTATGTCCGGATTTATGTCGTTAGCTGTCAATACGAGTGAAATGTTGTCAGAGTCTGTGTTTAAAACTGCTATCAGGCCTCTTGCGCGTTTTATTCCGGCCCTTTCCAGAACACGCGGGTCCAGCACGTTACCTTCAACAGTCAGGCCGCCGAGTTCAGCTAGCTCTTTTACGGTCTCCGGGTCTTTATCGACAACCACAAAAGGCACCCCGTTGGATCGCATCACACTTGATATCTTCTCGCCCACCCTGCCGTAACCGCAGATAATGAAATGATCTTTCAGGTCTTCCAGCTTCCTTTTCAAAGTGTTCCCCCTCAAATCCAACCTGCCAAGTCTGTCCACGATATTCGCAGCCAAAAATGATATTATAATTATAAACGCAGCCCCATTTATAACCGTAAACACTCTTACAGTCGGAAGGTAGTAAAAATCCTGGCCAAGTATGCAGGTTGCGCTTGTAATTGAGCACAAAGTCCAGTAAAAGGAATCTCCTATAGCGACGTTGTCAAACATGGAAACAAGCGTTGTGGAAAGTATTATAATCAAAACTATGGTTCCTGCCAGCAGGATATTTATCGATGGCGCGTGTATTGCATCGCCCAATCTTTTTTTGTCCCTATGTTTGCCTGCACCCATAATATAAATTGTCCGGCCTTTTTAATATCTGCTGCCTCAAAATCAACGGTATGGGAGTGCAGATATCCGGCATACTGGACAAAAATCCGGTCGAGATAACAGATCTGTCAGGCAGGGTAATTGCAATCGACGCTTACAACACGATTTACCAGTTTCTGTCCATTATCCGCCAGCCTGACGGAACACCGTTAATGGACACAGCGGGCCGCGTAACATCGCATTTGTCCGGCCTGCTTTACCGGACATCGAAGTTTATCGAAGCCGGCATACTGCCTGTTTTCGTGTTTGACGGCAAACCGCCCGCGTTCAAGAATGTGACCCTGGAAAGACGTGAACAAGTGAAGTCGCAGGCTGAAAAAAAGCTTGAAGAAGCCCTGTCTTCGGGTGATGTTGAAGGTGCGCGCAAAGCTGCCCAAGCCGCGTCGCGCCTCACAAAAGACATGGTTGCTGATGCGAAGAAACTTCTTGATCTCATGGGCGTTCCTGCAACTCAAGCCCCGAGCGAAGCTGAAGCACAGGCCGCGCACATGACAAAACGCGGGGACGCTTACGCAACCGCCTCGCAGGATTATGATTCCCTTTTGTTCGGGTCCCCCAAACTGGTCAGGAATTTAACAGTCACGGGAAAGAAAAAACTTCCTAACAAGGAAACTTACGTAGAGGTAAAACCGGAATTGATAGAGTTGAAAAAAGTCCTGGCCGGCCTTGGTATAACGCAGGAAAAATTGGTTGTGCTGGGAATACTGGTCGGAACGGATTTCAATGCCGGCGGTGTCAGGGGCATAGGCCCGAAAAAAGCGCTTGCCCTTGTCCAGTCAAAAAGTGTGGACGAAATATTAACTGAAACGGATTTCTCTCCCTACGATCCGCAAATGGTGCTGGATTTTTTCATGAACCCCCCTGTGGAAGACGGCTACAAAATTGAATGGAAAAAACCGGACGAGGACGGGATTAAGAAAATGATGGTAGACGACCACTCTTTCTCGGAAGAGCGCGTGGGCAAGGTGCTGGAAACTCTGCGTAAAAAATCCCCGCACACCCAGAAAAGCCTCGGATCGTGGTTCAAAGGCAGTTAGAAACACATCCCTGTCTGTACGCAATCAGGATATGCTCTTCATCTCATTGTAACGGCACGAACGCAACGCCCCCCGCATTGCGTTTTGTTACTTTCTTGCCTTTCTTTTCGATCACGAAAAGGTTCTGGAAATATTCGCCTACAGGTATCACCATCCTGCCGTTGTTTTTCAGCATCTTCACCAGGCCTTGCGGTATGGACGCCGCGGCCGCGCTTACAACAATTTTATCAAACTTTCCCATTTCTCTGGAACTGGTGACGTCTTCGTTTAACAGGACCGGGTTGTATCCCATTCTTTCGAGGTTGGATTTTCCAAATTTGTAAGTTTCCTTGTTTATTTCCGACCCCACGATCTTGCCCTTCTTTGCCATTTCGCAGATGTATGCAAGAAGTATTCCGGAACCGAACCCGATTTCCAGCGCATCGTCATCGCTCTTCAGATCCAGCAGCTCAAGAACAGTCGCGTGCATGTGCGGCGCAGAAATGGTTGCGTTTCCAGGTATGGGCAGCGGGTAATCGGCGTAAGCCATCTTCTCGTGCTCTTTCATCACAAATTCTTTGCGGTCGACTTTCTCAAAGGCCTTTACAACCTTGTCGCTTTTAAGGTAGCCTTCTGCTTTCAGGGCTTGAATCAGCTTTTCCCTAGTTTCATCGGCCTCGCCCATGAATAGCTTTATCTCACATTTGACAATTAATACCATGGAAGCGGCGGCGATTGTAAAAAAGATAAAAACGCTGGAGATTCAGGGGGCAAAAAACGTTGCGCTTGCCGGGCTGAAAGCGATTAACCTGTACGCCTCCGGGATAAAGTCAAATAACAGGAAGGGTTTCATGAGGGAATTGAAATCCAAATCCTTGCTTGTCGCCGCGGCACGCCCCACAGAACCGGCGCTCAGGAACGCAATAAGCTTTGTTTTGCTGCGCCTTTCAGAATGCAAAAGCGCCGCCGACGCTAAAAAAACTTTGGCATCGGAGGTTCGCTCGTTTTCTAAAAATATAGAAAATATGATAAAAAAAATAGGCGAGATAGGGGCGCGGCGCATACCGGACAACGCAGTCGTATTCACGCACTGCCATTCGAACACTGTGATGGAGATATTAAGACGTGCTAAATATGACGGGAAAAAATTCGAAGTAGTTTGCACGGAAACGCGGCCGCTAAACCAGGGTTTAACTACGGCAAAACAACTGGCTAAGATGCGCATACCCGTGACCCTGATAGTGGACTCTGCGGCCCGGGCGTTTATCAAAAAATGCGACATGGTTCTGATAGGTGCGGATGCGATAACGTCCACCGGCGACGTTGTAAACAAAATAGGATCGTCTACAATAGCTTTGATAGCTGAGGAACAGAGAAAACCGCTTTACGTTGCCGCGGCAACGCATAAAATAGACCCGCAAACGGCAAAAGGATTTTTGGAGCCTATCGAGGAAAGGCCCGGAAAAGAGATTGTAAAAACTATGAAAGGTGTAAAGGTCAGGAATCCGGCTTTCGATGTTGTGCATGCCCGCCGGATATCCGGGATAATCACAGAACTTGGCATAGTGCCTGCCCAACAAGTGTACAGGTTGGTGGAAAAATTAATTTAATACGCGAGAATGGTATGTTGTGAGCTACATAGAATTTGTGCACCCCGGCTACACGCCGTCGAAAAACGATTTGGTGTGCCTGTTTCGCATAACGCCTGCCAAAGGCATTTCAATGCGCGAAGCGGCCGGGCGCGTCGCCTCGGAAAGCAGCAACGGAACATGGACAGACGTTAGTCTTCACAACACGCGTATAGTCAGGCTTGGCGCAAAGGCTTTCGAAACAAAGGGCGATTTTGTAAAAATCGCTTACCCAGTCGGGTTGTTTGAAAAAAATAACATGCCCCAGATTCTGTCCTCTATAGCAGGCAACGTCTTTGGTATGAAAGCTGTTGACGGTCTGAGACTGGAAGATGTCAGCTGGCCTAAGAAGATATTAAAATCTTTTCGCGGTCCGCAATTCGGGATAAGGGGGATCAGGAAAATATTCCGTGTCTACGATCGCCCGCTAACTGCGACGGTACCGAAGCCGAAAGTCGGAATGACGTCCGGCGAGCACGCCAGAACAGGTTACGAGGCGTGGATGGGTGGTTTGGACCTGTTAAAAGACGATGAAAATTTGTCTTCTCAAAACTTCAACAAGTTCGAAAGGCGGGTAGAAAAAAGTTTCAGGATGCGCGATCTGGCAGAGAAAAAAACGGGCGGCATAAAATCTTATCTGGTAAACGTAAGCGCTGAAACAAAAGAAATGATTCGCCGCGCACGCTTTGTTAAAAAACACGGCGGCGAATATGTGATGGTCGACGCCATAACCGCCGGTTGGTCTGCAGTCCAGACACTGCGTGATGAGTGCGAAGATTTAGGTCTCGCGATCCATATGCACAGGGCCATGCACGCTGCCATGGATCGCAATCCTTTGCATGGAATTTCCATGTTAACGCTTTCAACAATATCACGCCTCGTAGGCGTCGACCAGCTCCACATAGGGACAGTGGTAGGCAAGCTTGTATCGCCGAAGGACGAAGTTCTTAATCTGCAGGACAAGCTCGTAAATAAAAAATCAAAAAAAGTCCTTGGACAAAACTGGGAAAACCTGAAGTCTGTCCTGCCTGTGTCATCGGGCGGCCTGCACCCGGGCCTGATTCCAGATGTAATGAAAATAATGGGCCGCGACATAGTAATACAGGCTGGCGGCGGCATTCATGGCCATCCTGACGGGACGCGCGCCGGCGCAACAGCGTTGCTGCAGGCAATAGAAGCCGTCATGGAAAATGTATCTCTGTCACACTACTCCAAAAACCACGCAGAGTTAAGAAAAGCGTTGGAACACTGGGGGCACGTGAAACCTGTATGAATCAAATCAAAGGTTTTTGGGGTTTCCAAAGACCTCACAGGAAATCAAAAGATTTCCTGTGCACGAAAATCCGAAGATTTTCGTTGTTTTATAAAAGGGATTTGGTATGAATCTGAAAACAAAATTAACGGGCATAGAATCGGGCAGTGTTTTCGTCATAATGCTAAACCCGCAGGACGCTGCGGAAATGGGTGTACATTCAGCAGACCGCGTTAAAATCTCTGCCAGGGGCCGCGAAGCTGTTTGCATAGCTGATATCTCCAAAACCTGGGTCGGTAAGGGTGAGATCGGCATTTACAAGGAAGTCGAAAGCAGTTTGATGATAAAGGCCGGCGATATCGTTGACGCCAACCACTCCGGCGCTCCGCGCTCTTTGGAATTCATAACAAAAAAAATGAACGGCGCGCGGCTCAATAAAGAGGAAATGTTAACCGTAGTTCGCGACACAGTAGACCGAAAGTTATCCGATATAGAATTAACAGCATTCATTTACTCTTTGCATTTCAACGGCATGTCGATGGACGAGGTTGTCTCATTGTCTATGTCAATGGCTGAAACAGGAAAAATTCTTGGCATAAAGGAAAAAATTGTATTAGATAAGCATAGTTTGGGCGGCTGTCCAGGCGACAAGACAACTATGTTGGTCGTCCCGATAATCGCAGCAGCCGGTTACAAAATCCCGAAGACAAGCTCGCGTGCAATAACGTCGGCCGCCGGCACCTCGGACAGAGTTGAATGTTTATGCCCTGTTAATTTGAATGTCGACGAAATTCTACGAACAGTTGAAAAAACAAACGGTTGCCTGGCGTGGGGCGGCGCCGTCGATCTGGCGCCGGCAGACGACATGTTCATACAGATCGAATATCCGCTTTCAATCGATCCTTTATTGTTGCCGTCAGTCATGTCAAAGAAAAAAGCCGTCGGAGCGACGCATGTTGTAATTGACATGCCCACAGGCCGCGGCGCAAAACTAAAAACAATCGGCGAAGCGCATGCGTTGGCAAAAGATTTTATCGAGCTTGGGAAACATATGGGGATAATAGTCAATTGTGTTCTCACTTTTGGTGAGCAGCCTATTGGTTACGCTGTCGGCCCTGCGCTGGAGGCGCGCGAAGCGCTGACCACTATATCCAACTTGGCGGCGCCGCCAGATCTTGTGGAAAAGGCTGTCAATGTAGCAGGTGCTCTTTTGAACCTTACTGGCGAAAAAAACGGCAAAGAGCTTGCGTACAAACTGCTGAAATCAGGTTCTGCTGAACGTAAATTGCGCCAAATAATCGAAGAGCAGGGCGGAGATCCTAAGGTAAAGCCTGGCGATATCGGAGTAGGCTCGCACGTTGCGGAAATTCGCAGCAAAACCAGCGGCACAGTATGGTGGATAGCAAACCATGACATCGTCAAAATCGCTCGGGAAGCCGGCGCGCCAAGGGACAGGGGCGCAGGCATACTTCTCAAAAAGAAGATCGGCGATGTCGTGAAAAACAACGAAGTCGTCATGGAAATTTACGCCGAAAACGACAGGAAGCTCCATGACGCAATCTCTTTGGCCGGGAAGTTAAACCCGGTCGGCATTTACGCAAGACCGCAGGACCGCATGTTCATAGAAAAACTCCCGGATGGCGGGGAGCATAAAAAATTCTTCGCCTTGGAAAGGTAGGATAATTTTGTCAGGAATTTATTTGTTTCGTCATATTTTTTCTTGTTAGCTTCAAGAAGTTTGTTCCATAGATACTTTTCTATCCAGAGATGTTTCTTCATCTGCGTTTCCTGTTTCTTCGACGGGTAGATTCTGAATTTATAGGTTCTCATTACATTTCCTTTTGTTGAGTATGACACGCCCTGTATTTATGCATTTTGTTTGCAGCGTTCCGATACGGTTCGCTTCATAGGAAATTATTAAATTTCCTATGCACGACACAGGAAAAGTTTGCTTTTCCTGTGCGCGAAAAGCTTCTGCTTTTCGCTGAAACCTTCGGGTTTTCTTTGTCATCCCACTCTTAAAAGGTGTGAGATTTCCCGCTCACTCTGTTAAAATATTTAAGCGCAAAATACGTAATTAACAACCATGCAAACCGAGACTGTAGATTATTACGTAATGAAAACTCTTGACAGCCTAGAAGGTTGGACATATCCTTCATTGCCATTAAAACACGATAACAAAAATCTCTTTCTCGGAAGCGGCAACGCCTCCAACGTGGCCGGCATATTCGCAAAAAAATTCGGCGGCAACGCTGTAAGCGTGGCGAATTACAAAGAATATTTATCTGCAAGACACACCTCGGATTTTGCTTCGATAAATATAATCAACGCGTCAGGCGGTAAGGATGGCATCAACATGGCCTCGTTCCTGAAAGAGAACGGCTTTAATTTCAGCCTTTTTACTTGCAACCCGCAACCGCCTGCAGGGGAATTTACCCCAAAAGAAAACGTGTTCGTTTTTCCTTCCTTCGTTGAACCGCCTACGTACAATGTGAGCACATACGCATCCATGATATACGCGATAATGAAAGAAAACGTCGGCGACATAAAAGAAAACATAAAAAATATGGAAATACCGGATCTCAGAAAACACAAATTTATTTTTTTCGTCGCAGAAGACAAATACGAGCTGCCCGCGGTAATGTCTGCAAGAAAGGTCGGCGAATCATTGGCGGGGTTGGGTTCAGCGGGCGAAGGCATAGCGACAGCCGTGCATGGAATGCTTGTGCACGAAAACAATGACCGTCTGGATTTCTGTATGAATTGTGACACCGGGACAAAAAACACCTACAAACTCGAAATAGACTCGTATCTGGGGCTGATTATGTCCGCATATTACATAATCGGAAAAAATCAGACTGCATCGGATATGGAAAGCATAATGAAAAATTACACGTCAACGGCGCAAAAACTCGGTTGGAAATTCAACAAGGTGTGGTAAATTTCCGTAATCATCTTCTATTCCTTTCGGCGATGCGTTCTCTACGCTTGTGCGTTAAACTGTAATTATTTCTTTTTCAATTTCCGGTAATAAACCCCGAACCGGACGGAAGCCGCCAACCGAATACGCACTCCAGCGCCCGGAATTCGAACCGACACCCAAGCACTTCTCGTCCCCGCCGTGGTGCCAACTGCCCCTGCGCACGACACCGACGTCATAATGATCTGATCCATTATCCTTTCTAGGGGTTGGGTTGAACCAGAAATGAGTCGTGTAAGGGTTGTGCGGCCAGTCCATATTTTCTGTGACTCTCGGAATGCCGAAAACCTCGTCCCATTCGACAACTACACGCCCGTTGCCTTCGGGGACTAGAATTTCGCCTATTTCTGTGTCGCCTATGAGAACTATCCTCGGCCAATACCTCCTTCCTTGGCTGTCTGTCTCGAATCTATCAGCTCTGTATCCTTTCGGAACCATGAGACCTGTCTCTGTCCATTGCCGTGCATGCAAATGAGAAGCATTTCTGGCAAAAAGGTCGTTGAATGCGGCTTCTTGTCTGGGGTCTCTGCCGGCTTTTTCCATGCCAAGTTGTATCGCCAGCTCTTCACCTGCTGTAGACATCCTTTGCCCTAGTGGGATTAAAGTCTTGGTGTGGTAATGATTTCTACCTGTTCTTGTAAGTGCGAGAGAATATTCGATAGTGTAACCCTGACGATTGTAGGTCGTTCTTATTGGCCGGTAAAAAGAACTAGCCGGTTGCATTACGAGCTTTTCCATAATTTCGGGATTTGATGCCATGTGGAACACTGGTATTTAGTCGATAGTAAAGGATTTAAGCGTTAAATGTAGCAAAACGTTCCCTACCAGTGCATAGGAAATTTGATAATTTCCTATGATTTATCTGGTGGGCTGGAGCCCGCAGGGTTTCCCGAGATATATCATTCAAAGCCCTCGTGAGTAACAAAACAGATACTGGTTCGCGTAACCGGCGTATTTGCCCCACCGCTCCTGCGCAAATTCCCGTATCTTTCTATCGCTCGTTTTTTTGCAGTCAAAATAATTTTCCGTCATAATTTTTCTTATCCACGTGTCAATAGGAAAAGACTCCAGAAAACCGTAGCCGAAAAGGAGAACGCAGTTCGCAACCTTGTCCCCGATTCCGTGCAGCTTTGTCAAATGTTCAACAGCCTCTTCATACTTCATTTTATTAACCTCGCTTATCGAATGCCCGCCGATAATCATCTCTGCGGTCTTTTTAAGGAATTTTTGCCGGAAGCCCAACCTCGCAAAACTTATGTCCGTGTTTAAAATTTCTTCTGGTGTCATCACTGCGCCGTTAACCGTTAACGACTGAACATTCTTCCTTATCCTTTTTATGTTGTTGTTTATAGAGCAAATGAACGATAACGTTGTTTCCCAAGGATCGCTTTTTGTTATCCTCAACCCCCGATAATTTTTAATCGCTTCGCCCATCAGGCCGTCTGTGTTTATCCTCTTGTAAATTCTCTCAAGGTCGTCGTCTTTTCTCAAAAGCTCCATGACCCGGCTTTCAAACCCGTGTGTGAACTTAAGTTCTCCGTCATGCCATATCTCGCACAATCGTCCCCCTATGAGCCGGGAAAACCTCCCTTCTTCGCAGTTCCACAAAAACTCGGGCGTCTGACCGCTTTTCATCGTTAAACCGAGATTAAGCAACACCATATTATTTCAATAGAAAAGTTTAATAACAACTCGTGGCTACGCTAAAAACTCTGTTAATAATCTGCGACGGCATGCCCGACTCCGAAGACGGTGACGGAAACACGCCTTTGTCGGCATCATACCACCCGGGCCTGGATTTTTTGGCGAAAAACGGCTTGGTTGGTTTGCTGGATTTAAAATACGAAAAAACTGCTGACACGGACGAAGGTGTTTTAAAAATCCTTGGCTGTTACGACGACTCATACCCGGGCCGCGGCTACATCGAGGCGTTAAGCACAGACATAGAAATACAAAAAGGCGACGTCTGTTTTCGGGCGAATTTCGCCACGCTGGACACGGACAACATATTGATCGACCGAAGGGCTGGGCGGGATGAAACCGGGTTGAAAGAATTGTCAGAAACAATAGACGGCATCGAGATCGACAACATAAGATTCAATGTTGGACACGCGCTAGGCCACAGGATAATAATTGTAATGCATCGGTTAGACAACAAGCCGCTGTCATGGAACATCGAAGGCAACGACCCTAAAAAAACAGGCGTCACAATAAAACAAATAAGAGCAAAAACACCGAACGGTAAAATTACCGCAAGCGCGCTCAACAAGTTTTTGAGAAAAGTTAACAAGACCCTGGCAGAACATCCTATAAACAAAAAAAGGAAAATCCCCGCCAACACGATACTGATAAGGAACGTCGGCCATCCGACGAAAACGAAAAGTTTTGAACAACGATATTACAAAAAAGCGTGCGTCATCGCAGCGCATAGCACGCTTGTCGGCGTTGCTAAATTCCTGGGTATGGGTTTCATCAAACCGTCCGGGGCGACGAGCCTTGAGGACACAAACCTAAACGAAAAAACGAACGCGACCCTGGAAGCGCTGCAAAAATACGACTTCGTCCTGCTGCACGTCAACGCTTTTGACACGCTTTCCCACGACAAAAAGCGCGACGAAAAAACCGCATTCATCGAGCGCTTCGATCAATTAGTTGTTAGGAAAATCCTGGACAGGATCGACTTAAACAAAACAATTGTCGCAGTAACAAGCGACCATTACTCGAATTCATTGGCGAAAGGTTATGAGCATTCTATTGAACCGGTTCCGTTTGTGATATGCGGCGATGGGATAAAAAATTCTGGCATTGAAAAGTATGATGAGAAAAACACAGCGAAATTCAGAGTTTATAAAAGTATAATGGATTTACTTGTTTGATTTTAACGGTTTTCTCGAGCCCCTTCGGCTTATCCATCGGCCTTTAAATAGATGAAACATGATTATAATAATCATGATTCAACAAAAATTCATAGACAGGGACTCGGAACTGGAAATCCTAGAAAAATTTGAGAAGAAAAGGCCGGGTTTGTTCATACTATACGGAAGGAGGCGCATAGGAAAAACGGAATTGGTAAAGCAGTTCTGTTTGGGCAAAAAAGTCGTATACTTCCTTGCTGATGAGAGGCCGGCCGATGAGAACATGAAGGAATTAAAAATAATCATGGCCAAGTTTTTAGCCGACAGCTTGTTTGAAAAGGCCGCTATAAGCGAATGGGCAGAGTTATTCGGGGAATTTTCCCGGAAATGCGGCAAAAAAGTCGTAATAATCATTGACGAATTCCCGTATTTGATAAATTCAGACAAGGCTATTCCATCAATTTTCCAAAAAATATGGGATTTAAACCTTTCAAAAAAGGACATTTTCCTGATCCTGCTGGGTTCAAGCATAACCATGATGGAAAACTACGTATTGGATTACAGGTCTCCTCTATATGGCAGAAGAAGCGGGCAGCTGAAACTTGAGCCGTTGAAATTCAAACATATTAAAGAATTCCTTCCCAGCTACAAAATAGAGGAGCTCATTAAGGTGTATGGCGTGACGGATGGAATACCCCAGTATATTCTAAAATTCGACTATAAAAAGAGTTTTATTGAAAATTTAAAAGAACACGTCCTCAAAAAAGGGGAATTTCTTCACCAGGAATGTGAAATCCTGTTAAAACAGGAGCTGCGGGAAATCGGAAATTATTCTACGATATTAAAAGCCATAAGCTTCGGAAGAGGCAAGTTCGGGGAGATAGCCAATCTTACGGGTTTGGACAAAACACTGGTCTCAAAATATTTGGATAATCTTATAAACCTGCACATTATCCGGAAGGAATTTCCTGTGACAGAAACGAAAGAGGTTAGAAATGCAAGGTATATGTTCGAGGACAATTACTTTAATTTCTGGTTCAGGTTTGTATACCCTAACAAATCCATTATCGAAGAAGGCAGGCATGAGGAGCTTATATCCTCGATAAAAACTGATCTGAACCAGTATGTGTCTGCTGTGTTTGAAAAGGTCTGCAAGCAGCTTCTCTGGGATATTAGTCTGCCTGTACGGTTTGATAAGCTTGGACGATGGTGGCACAAGGACAGGGAAATAGACTTGGTCGGCCTGAACGAGAAAACAAAAGAAATCCTGTTCGCTGAATGTAAATGGCAGGATAAGGTCAACCCTGAAAAAATACTGCAGGAATTAAAAGAAAAGGCCGAATATGTGGACTGGAACAACGGAAAAAGAAAAGAACACTTCTGCATAATTGCAAAATCGTTTTCAAAAAGGCCGAAAGGTGTCATACTGCTTGACCTGAACGATCTGGAAAAAGGCTTGTAAAGCTGTTACAGCCGCAACTTTCCACGAGTATAGCAGGGCCTGATTATATCTTTCATAGTACACTTTTATACCATTCTTATGCTGTCGGTAGGCTCCCTTTACTATACGTATTCTAAATACCGATAAATATATATTTATCAGTATTCTAAATACTTATATGTACCAGGAGATATTCGCCCAAAACCCGTGGTGGAAAGACAAAAATCTGATTGAAGAGGATTACGACATAGTTAAATGGAAAGAGAAAACGCACAAATGGGAACCTGAGATAATAGAAAAAATAAATTTGGAGCCTTTTAGTTTCCATATAATTTCAGGTCCCCGGCAGGCAGGAAAAACAACCGCACTGAAGCTGTTGATAAGGAAATTGTTGGGGATAACGGATCCCAAGTCTGTCTTCTATTTCAACTGCGAAAGTCTGGCGGATTATAAAGAACTTTTAGAGGTATTAGATGCGTATCTTGAATTTAAGCCCAAAAATTCTGTCATCCTTCTGGATGAGATCACCATGCCAAAAGAATGGTACAGGGCAATAAAATCGCTCATAGACAGGGGGAAATTCAGGGACGATGTCCTGATAATAACAGGCTCCACCAGCATTGCGGTCAAAAGGGAGGTGGAATTATTCCCGGGAAGGAGGGGGCATGGAAAAGATTTTATTATGTACCCTCTTTCTTTCAGGGGATTTGTGAAAGTTGTCGGCCCGGACCTTGCAAAAAGAATACAACCGATAGATAAAATAGGGGAAATCGGTGAAAGGGCGCTTAATGCTTTAATGTTTGAAAAGGAATTAAACAGGCATCTGGAAACTTACATGGAATACGGGGGGTTTCCTTTAAGTGTCGCCAACCTTCACAATAGCAAAGAGGAAGCAAAAAGAACTTACCTAAGCTGGATTAAAAATGCTGTTCTAAAGGCCGGGAGAAGCGACATACTTGCAAGGCAAATAATCAAAGTATTGGTGGAAACATTGCAAACCAATGTAAGTTGGGAAGGCATATCAAAAAAAATAGAGGTTAAATCGCCTAAAACAGTTGCTGCTTACGTCGATTTACTGGAATCGATATTTGTGGTCAATGTATTGTACAACATAGATGCAAACAGCAAAAAAATCAGGTTCGGCAAGAATAAAAAGGTGCATTTCAGGGATCCTTTGCTGCTTGAAATGCTTGAAGAGTGGTGTCTTGTAGAATCTGAAAATAAAAAGTCGGCTATCGCGGAAGCTTTGGCCGTAGAACACCTTACACGCGCGTTTCCTGACAGGGTCTTTTTCTGGAAAAACGGCTTTGAAATAGACGTTGTTGTCCTGGAAAAAGGAAAACTCTACGGGTTTGAAGTAAAATGGTCTGAAAAAACGGATGCAAAATCAATCAGCCAATTAAAAGATTTCATTGTAATAACCAAGAAGGAATACTCCAAGAAACCTTTGAAAATTCCCCTTTCTGTATTTCTTAGCTTGTTTGATGTGTAGATGTGACATACTCCAACCCCTAAAGGGCGCGGGCTTCCTGCTTCAATGACGGAGCTATTACTCCATCTCCACAGGCGTTACTTCCCGCCTGCCCGGCGGTAGCTATTTTGAGTATATTCTTTGCAGCGTTCCGATACGGTTCGCTCTCATCCCACCTCTGAAGAGTGTGGGATTTCTTGCTCACAAAGGTTAACGAAAGCCCGTTTTTGAGAAAGGGGAATTACGCTATCTTTTCCGCCTTCGGGGTTACAAACGCCTTCGTAATTTGCGACGACGGGATAAACGCATCTGGTGTTGACTTATCAGGCTTATACCGGAGTAGATTATTTTTATTTGGGCGCTGTTAGCGGACAGCCGCATCCGACCCTGACCTTCTGCTTTTCAGCAGCGTCGCCACATGGTTCTACGTCATCGGCTTCAAGGACAACACCTTTAGCCGCGGTGCACAAAGCTGGTGAAGGATCTCCGCTGCAACCTGTGTTGACCAAAACTTGGCAAGCGTTGTTGAAATTCACCCTCAGCTGCTGGTTGTTCGCAAAAGGGTTCCAAACGCCCATGAAAACAGCAACCACAGCGATAAGGATTATTACAGCTATTGCCAGAATTACCAGCATGTCAATCGGTAAAGAGACACCCTTGCGTTTCATTTTGACCTTGTAAATTATTTTCTTCTGGCTAGCTTAAATAGCTTGGTTTGGCTTTTCAAACCCTGTTAGTTATGCCGGCAGGTAATTGGCACGCTGTCGCGTCGTCTTTTAACTCCGTCGCCACAGACCCGCTCTTTATTACAGAACAGCTGTGCGTCGTATAATCGAATTTTAACGTCTCGTATGGCAGCGTTTTCGCGACAACAGGCACTGTGTTTAAACTTTTCGAAGGAACAAACCCATTGGGGTCTTCGGATAAGTATTTCCCGTATACGTCCGCAAGGAACGTGAATGCCATGTTCGTTGTCTTGGTTTCTGCCGAACAGGAAAGTGTTATCGTGTCAAAGCCCGGGACGCATTTATCCGTGCAAACAGGATCGTCTTTCGGGTCTGCCGCCGGGACGCAATCCTTTACCTTTGTCTTGCACGGTTTAGGCTCCACATACTCGCAACTGAAGTCGCAGCTGCCCCTAATTTCAGTTTTGTCCGCATCGCCATAGCCTGCCAAAAATGACGATGCGTAATTTTCAAACCTGGCATTAAACAGCGAAAACGGCAGGCCTGTTATAGCCCCTGTTATGCCGCCTGCTTTAACGCCCAGCTTGGAAAAATCTGTTTCCTGCAAAACCTCGGACGGCATCGGATATGTTGTCGTGAAAACAGGGCACGCCTTGCTGACGCAACCAACGCCAGCGGACGGGCACGCGGTGTTCGTCTTTTGCCCGGCAGTGTTTACGCCTGTGAACGCCGCATTTATCCTGTTAACCGGTTCGTTGCTGTTCAAAAATTGTTTCGCCGCATCGTACAATGCGAAATATTTTAATGCGATTTCATTGTCTATGTACCCCTTCGAGCCTGCCGCGATTTTTATTGCCTGCGTTTCAAGCCCTTTGGAAACCTTTATTTCCTTGTCGCCTTTTACGTAAAATTTTTCCGACTTGGAAAAATCGGTGCTGTCCGGAACAACCTGGATGTTAGTGGCTCCGTAATCGATTGTTAGGAATTTTCCAGCTATGGCATGTTGCTGTAAACTGGCGATTTCGTTATCAATGTAACGCTTCAGCGTATCCTTTATCGTATCTTCGCTTGGCGGTGTTTTCCATATCGCAATATTGTCTTTTTGCGGGACTGTGTTGTCCAAACCGCCTGCTGCGCCTGCTTTTGACGCGCCTGTCTGCGCATAAACAAAAACCGCCTCTTCCACCGTCTTGCGCGCAAGCTCCGCGTAATTGATGGTTGAAAAACTTTCCTTATGCCTTTCAGAAACAATGAACGCCTCTGATGGCATGACAGAACGAAACCACCAGATTATGCCTACGCCTATCATTATCATTACCATGCTGCCGATGAACGTTGTTACCCGCCCTCTCATCTTATTTCACCGTTGAATACAGCCTGTAAACAGCGGTTTTGCTGCACGACGAGCATGCTGCGTATGGCATATAAAATTCCATCTCCGCAACCTCAGGATCGTTCTCAATCTTGTCGCCGTCTCTTGCTGCGATTATCATTCTTTTCATTGACGGCATGCCGCTGTCGAATTCTTTTCTCAGCTCGAAAATATACGGACCTTGTATAAATGTGTCAAATATGCCCTTTGCCAGCGCACCGGCATCGTTAAGCTTCCCTTCCGCATAAACATTTTTGTCCCAGCTCGTGTCGCCATTCCACTGGAACGCCGCATTCGATAAAATTCTTTTTAACTGCGGGTCGTCATTCTGTTTTATCTCCATCCCAGACAAAAGCGCGTTTTCCGTATTCAGCGAAAAATCCAGGAAAGTGACATGGACCGTGTAGTCTATCAGGTTTCCTACGATCAGGTGCGCTATGCTCATCGAAAACAGCATTATCATGGTTGTGAAAAAAACCGAGATTATGAAAAGGAAATCGGATACGAAAAATATGTCGCCCCTTAAATTTTTCATTCTGTTTTGCTTTTTATCAAAAACCATATCAACCAACCTTCGGAACGTAAACTTTCATTATTCCCGGCACTACAATATTTGTAACATTAACAGCAATGGGATGCTCCCACAACCTGTTCTTTTCCTTCAGTATGGAGTCGTCGCCAAAAACCCAGGCATTGGATGTTATGTCTATGACGACAAGGTATTTGGTCAGGTCTGCAAAACTTATTTTTTCCCCAAACGTCTTATTGGTAAGCTTATTTAGCATTCTCGAGTCCAGCACGCCTTTCCTGTAATCCGGCTCATCGTACGTAAGAAACGGCGAACCGGCCATGTATTGCGAAAAAATTATATATTCGCGATCAACCTGTTTGCCGTGCATCTGTATGCTGAACGACTGGAACTGCACAAGCGTCCCTAAAATTCCCAGTGTGCTGATTATCAGCGTTATGATTTTTATCAGGTTTTCCGCCATGAACGTAGACACATTACCCGCCCCCGACCTTGCTGGTTATCGTCGAAATGTCCGTGTTAATTTTCTTTACTTCTATCAGCCAGTTGCGCTTCTCGTCCATTTTTACGTCAGTAGGGATTATCTTGTTGCCGGGATAGTGTATCAAAAAAAGTTTTCTCGCAGGCTGCGTCTTTACGGTTGCCTTGTCCGCCAACCGGAAAATTTCGCGCGTCGATTCGATGAGCACGTAATTGTTGCCGTTTTCCTCGGCGATCTTTATTTTGTAAGGGTTGGGCGGCATCACAAAACTGGCCTCGAACTTCGGCGCCATATCCGCTGCGGCATGGAAACCAAACAACGTCTCCGAAGCCAGCCGTGAATCAAAATTAAAAACAAACTCGCCCATGGCCGCGCCGGCATTGACTATGAATAAAATGCTTAGAAGCAGTATCCCAAGTTCCCCAAGAAAAATCATGAAATCCCGGGTAATGATTATTCCTTTCATCAGCCGCACCCGCACGCGATTTTGTAATCCTCGCCCGTTGTTTTGGATAGTTGCTCTAACGTGCATTTGTCCGCGCCGCAGATCAGCCTGTTTTTCTCGGCGTAATCGATACCCGAGCATACAAAATCCCCGGTGCATTGCGCTATGCCGCAGCATGCCTTTACCGCCAATTTTGCAGCGTCTTTCGGGTTTTTCTCTATGTTGCATTGCAGTATGTTCATATGCTCTTTTCGCAGGGGCTGGAAAGGCCGGAAAGGCCAGGTTGTATCGTACTCTGTCCAGACTTCTATGGAACTGCACGCCGGCTGCAACAAAAATCCTACAAGAGCAAATTTTCCAAAGTCCGCAATCACAGAGCACACCAAAGACCCGTAGAATCCTGATGCCATCTCATTGAATTTTCCTTCGTCGAAATAGCAGTAATTTGAACGCCCGGGCGTCGGACATTTGTCAACGTCTGCGATTACAACACCATCCTCCGTTTCGCTCTCGTAAAATTTCATCTCGGCCAGACACGGCGAAACCAGATGGAACCTTGGGTTTTCCTGGAAAGAGAATGCGCCCACACCTGCGCCCAGCGGTGATGTGGGCCCGTGTCTCTTTAGCTTGAGGTCAACGCTTTTTGATACTACGTACGCTGTTTCATAGTCTTTGATCTGTTCTTCCGCGACATCGACCTTTTTTTGCTCCACGCCCTTCTGGTTTAAACAAACCGTGTTTGACTCGCATCCTGCGTTTGGGGATTTTAGATAGGAGTATTTCAGATCATTTTCCACGTCCGACACAACATATCCTTGCATATTCAGTTTCAGGAATTTGGTGGTGCCCTTGGCCTGCCAGCCTCCAAGATCATTGTAGATCTGGTATGGCAGGAAATCATATCTATCGTCGGCCATTAACGCCAGCGATTCCGGTTCTCTTTTCCAGGACGCGGATAACATGGAGATTTCAAGCATCTCGTCTTTGTCTATGAACGGGCTTGCAGGATCTGCAGGGTCCACTTTGATTTTTTTAGCCCTTTTAATTTCAAGCTGCAGATCACGCACTAAACGGTCTGCATAATCCGGTATAGAAAGTTTATTGCCGGCTGAATCTATAACATCCTGACCCAACCCGGCGCCTTTTAGCTCATTTAAATAATCTGCCTTGAAAGCTGCTGATATCTCCTGTATGTCCTTGCCCGAAGCCCCGCCTTCCAGAAGCCTTTCATAAGCGCCTTTGGATACGCTGGGCACGCCGCCTTGCACGCCTTTTTTCGCTTCAGTCTCTAGGAAAATAAACATCGATGTGTCTGTCTGCGCCCCTGCCAATATCGCCTTTCCGTCTCTTACAAAAAACTTTTCCACAGCGCCTGCAAACTGGCCTTCGGTTTCCAGTTGCGTGGTGATTTTAAGGTCGCTAAATTTTTTCTTTATCCCGTCTATTATAGGGGTCGGTTTTCCTGCATCGTCGAAGAATTCAAGTCTTCTGAAAACATCGGCTGCATTTGTTTTTTTCGAGAACTGTGTTATCCCGCTCTGGTCGAAAAATACGGTTATAGGCCTGTGGGCATAAAGTCCGTATTTGGCTGCCATCGCCCTTGCGGATGCATCAAACGCTTTGCTGCTCTCGTCCATGGCCTTGCCCACGAGTTCATAGAACCCCTTCTGTTCGCCTTTTGCAATCTTTTCCTCCGAATCAAGAACGATACGCTTGAAAGTTGTTGTCGCGGTGTCGATTTGCTGGCCACCCGCTATCTCCGCGCCGGAATAAGCAAAGAATTTCTGCAAATTTCTTCCCATCTCCTGCTCTTCCTGCGCAGCGCTTTGAAGAAGTCCGCCGGTCCTCTTGCCTGTTTTCGTATCCGGCACGCCGTTGATCAATTCGTCCAAGTCTGTCCTTTTTCCAGAAGGCACGACAGCCTTTTCGATGAATTTTGCCGGATCGCCTGGATCGACAACCCTGATCGTCCTGACAGCCTTTTCGATCCCTTCCGCTGTTGTTACATCAACGGTTTCTATTAGCCCGTTATCGGTCATTGCACCCAAAAAACCTATTCCCGTCACCCTGCCAAAAAGTTTGGGTGACGTCGAACTTGTTATGTACTTTCCCGGTATGCTCAACACGTCCGTGATACGGCTGGCATCCACAATAAACCTGATTGCGGCCTTTGTTTTTGTGGCAATCGCATCTTCCATGTATTTTATTACTTTCGCACTAATTGTTATCGGCTTTCTCGCAATATCGACCAGTGTTTTTGGCAGGAAAACTGACCCGACTTTTCCTGCAGCATTTTTAGAAATCTTGGAAGCAAAATCCGTGGTTGTTTTTCCGATCTTTGTTTTTGAAATTACGGATAAAGTCCCGCTGAACATAGAAAGCCCTATATTGGTGGCGGCAATCTGGGCAAAGTTTTTTGTGAACGGGTAGCTCTCGTCAAACTTGTACGAACCTTCGGCCAGGCCGGTGGGCGATTCGGGAAAATGCTCCCAGTATATCATATACTCGGGTGTGGAAAAGGCTCTATAATCTACAGGGTTTAAAGTCAGCGGGCTGCCGACTTTGTTCTGGCACAGCATCGCATACGTCGTGTAAGGGCTGTCCTTGGTGTATGTCCCTGTGACCGCGACAGTCTGCACAGCGTTTTTGATGTTGTTCGCTGTCCTTTTCGCAAGGTCGTCGCAATAAGGCCCGCCTATCAGCGTGTAAATAAGAAAAGACGTTATAACGAGTATGACTATGCCGGCAAGAAGGAACACCTGGTCCTGCCCGAATCCTTTTTTCTTCGACACGAATAATATTTATCAAGGCCTCTTAATATTGCGCCCCAAACCTGGAATTTGCCAACTTTCCTTTTCCTTTAAAGCTGTCCTGAGTTTTTCTCTTCCCTTAAGGATTTCCAAGCTTTTACCTCAAGGCTTTCCTGCTTTTCTTTTCCCTTAGGTTTTCCTAAGTTTTTTCTTTTCCCTTAAGGCTTTCTTTTTTTAAAAAGAAAGGGCTATCCGCAGCCGCAGAAAGTTTTTACTTTGTCCGAGGCAATGCCTATCTTGTCTGCTGCAGACTCAAGGGATATCTGATTTTTGGCATCGCCGGGTCCGAACGTCGCCCTTAAATTTTCAGGTACAGTGCACATGACTTCATCCGGGTCTGTGCATGTCAGCGGCATGTTCAACTGGCAGCAGCCTCGCACGAAAGTCTGTTTGCCCAGCTCGCCTGTCGGCTGCTGGCCGCCCAGGATTACAACCCCGACCAGCACAGCCAGCACAATTACAGCAAGAACTATGATTACCATTACTTCAACAGCCATCATGCCTTTGGTTTTTATGGACGTCATCTGTCTTTCCCCAGTTTCTTTTGGTTAAGCTTTTCTTCTCCTTAATTTCTTTTGGTTAAGCTTTTCTTTTGAAAGAAAAGGTTATATACATTTCTTTGTGCCAGCATCGCATTTAAGCCCGGCCGAGCATTTGACAGTCAAATCATTGCACGCAGCCCCTTTGCCGGCAGCGAGTATCCCGCAGCATCTTATGTGGCAGTTCTTCGCATCTGTGATGCCGGCCAGTCCGCATTCCTTCCAGAGTTTTATGTTTTCGTCCTTGACTTTGATCCCAACGCCCTGCAGCAAAGTTTTGCATGCCGATTCCTCGTAATCGGCTCCGCATACCTTGTTGTTGCAGCCGAAATCTCCTTGGTATGTTGTGCACGCAAATTCCAGCGTCCCGCTTTGTTTAACCGTGTTTATATTGGGTATGATAAAAACAAAAACTATCCCGAGTATCACAGCCAAAAGAATAATCCCTATCAAAACAACCTGTGCAAGGCTTATCTCGCGTTCCGGCATTCAAAACAAATTGACTATGGATTTTAGAAAATATAAATGATAGCCAGCCGTTTGCTAACATCCGACTCTCAGCCCTTTCATCAGGTCGCAAAGCGCATCCCCTATCATAGGGATCGCATTTAATGCGGCCGGCTTCCCCGCCACGACAACAAGGAAAACGCCGGCTCCCAGTATTATCAGCAGACCGGCAACAATAAGCGCGAGCAGCAGAACCTTGTCGCTCACCTGCCCCTTACTGGCATTTCCCATAGTTCGTACCCCTTATGTCAGACACGCACCTTTTTCCGGGTGCGCAGTCTTCATTATTTTCAATGCCTTTCCACGCCCTGCACCCGCATTCGTTTTTCCCTTCATACGTGTATACGCAGGCCTCGTTATCTGTCTGCCCGCAAAAATCGCTTTTTGCAAGGCAGCCAGCCTGTGATGTTAATTTATTCCTCTCCCTTTCAACATTTTCTCCGCTGCCCTTTATCCAGCCTAAATAAAGCGCCATAAGCACAAGCGCGATAATCAGCGCCATCAGCAGCGCAAGATTGTATTCGGCTATCCCCTTTCTATTTTGAGGCTTCATAGGATTATTTTCATTCTCGTTCGATTAAGCTTTTCCATTTGCTTAGTTAACAGAGATCAGTCTTTCACGAACGAGTTAAGTGCCGCATCCGCAGGTGCACAAATGGTCGCATCCGGTGGGCTGACCGATGTTAGTACAGCACTGTAAGACCCGTCCCCTTCAAATTTCTCGTTCAAGCCGGGCGGGCCGTCCTGGTATATCGTAGTCTTCAGCTTGTCCCCATTGGTTATGAAAATGTTGTCATAATATACTGTATAGGTTCCTTTGTCGTTAAGCTCCGATGCCAGCATGAAATTTGTTATTTTTTTGTCTAGCCTGTCCTCAGGCACTATCATGACTCTGTGATACCATTTGTTTAACACCAGGTTCTCACCGAACTTCTGTGTTTCCATGCACTTGGGATGGCCGCTAATCAGGTTCTGGTCGCGCCATTTGTTCCCGTTTCCTTTGACTGCGCCACTAACTCTATCACAGTCCGTAGCAATATCCTTCCATCGTTTTCCGGAGTCGTCTAGTATGTCTATCCCTCCTATCTCTTTTGCGCTGGATACTACGCACACGTCGTATTCTACTGTGTCGCCGGCTATGAATATGTAATTGTTCAATGGTACAGGGCTTCCAGTCTTCCAAAATATATTGTTTTTCCCGTCCGGGTTAATTGCTACAAACTTCAGCGCGTCCGTGCCATGGACACGATAATCAGGCACGGACGTCAGGCCAGCGATGTTTACCAATTCAAGCCGCTCGTTTTCATAGCCGCCGCTTCTATCCAAATCGGCCGGGGATTTTAACAGAGCATCTTCGTAGATAATTTTTCCCACATCTGCTGCATTTTTGCAATTTACAAATCTGACATTGTCGAAATACGCTATTATTGGGGCCTTCGACAGCTTGTCCTGTTCAAAAACCAGCCTGACCAACTCAACGCCCTTGCCGACCATTGTTTTATCGGGATCCGGATCCTCAAACACGGGTATTTTCCTGCGATGCCATGTCCTGTACGCATAATCTGATATGTCCTCGTTATCAGAGTGTATATCCTTGGATTTACGCATTGACGCTTTCTGGCCGTTTATATCCTTCCATTTGTCTTCATTCCACCACTGTTTTCCTCCTGGCTGGGTTTTTATATCGATCCCGCCGATCCCGCTTGCATCAGAGGATATCCATATATCATACTCGAGACAGTCCCCCGGACGTATGCTATAGGTCGCCGCAGCATCTTCATAGATTACATAATATACGTCTCCCGGCGAATCCGGAACTGCGTATAATCTTAGCACATTGCCCGCCGGGTTTGGCCCCAACGCATCGCATACAACATCCGCGGTACACTCACCCAATCCAGGATCATCGTCCGGATCGGCGGTAGCTTTGCATCTTTGTTTCTGTGGGCAGTTTCTTGCTTTATTCTCGCATAATCCGCCGCATACGCCTATCTGGTCGATCGGGTTCGGGTTGTCTTTGCTGTCCTCAGGTATGATCTTGTTTAACCATGGGACCTTGTTTAAAAAATCCTTAAAAGCGCCTGTTGTGTTTAACCCGACAATGACGCCAAGAACAACCAGCAGCACGACAACGCCCAGCGCCAGCCCAAGAACATGCGCGTCCATCCCTTTTCTTTTTTTATTAAGCTTCATTTTCACTCTCTCAATTATTACATTTCTTTTGTTCAAATGTTTTCTTTTCCCTTAAAGCTTTTCTTTTTTTAAAAAGAAAAGGCTTATATGTTGCAGATTGCCGACCCAAACCCGCCCATTGACGTCGCTAAAAAACCGCAAATGCCTTTGCCTATCGTAATTCCCAACCCGCCCGACCCGGACTCTTCGTTCGCAAACGCTATGACAACAATTAAAACTATTAACGCCACGAAAATCGCTCCGATAACCACGAGCATCGTGGTCGTTATGCCCTTGGCAGTTTCTTTCCCTTGAAAGTTTGAAAGGTTCATCAATTCACCTCAAGGATACCCACGCCATTCGTTGGTGGGAGTAATTGAGCATATTGGAATACTGCAACCGAAATGTTTAAAACTTGACGTACATGATTATAACTATTTTGGGCAGAGTAACAATAAATGTCAAAGTTCCTCACGATAAGATAATTTTGAAAAAATACAAGGTTATTCAAAGGGGTTGCCTTGTGGTTTATGTCAATCCGCAATACACAAGCCAAACATGCCGAATCTGCAACGAAATCGGGACAAGAACCAAAGGATTTTTCAAGTGCGATTCCTGCGGATATTCCTGCAACGCCGATTTGAACGCCTCTTTCAATATCAAAAATAGGGTCAAGCCACTGGCTATAACCTTCGGGCTGCATGTAAACCAGTCTATCGTAGCGGACTCCGGTGGAATTTGCGATGTTTTCCAACATTGTGAATCTCCTAGTTCAGTTGCAATGCCCACACACTTTAGTTGTGGGTAAGTTTACTTAACCAATCCTGCCGTGCGGCTGTATAACCATATGGAAGCCTTTAACGGGAAACAAACAGCCTTATCGAACAAACCGCCGCCCACATCACAAACATCCGGTATATTCGCTCCAGACGAAATGCTTTGCAGCGCAAATGCGACAGCGATTACGACACCCAAAACTATTAATGCCAGTATGCCAAGGAACAGCGTCTTTGCCGATTCAGCTTCTATCTGGCCTTTCAACATTTTCACCTTGTCATTATTTCTGTTTGACTTCTACCTCTATTAGGGTAGCCCCGCTCTTTAACGATATTATAACATCGTAAGTATTTTTACCGGCGATTATCGTGCCGCCCTTGTACTGCCAGACAATATCTTTGCACTCCGTATCTGCAAGCTTGGCGATGATTTCGTTTTGGCCTACGGAACCGGATGTGGATTTATACTGCGACGTGCTTTCAAAGCCTGTTTTAAAGCTGCTCCTTGACTGCCAGAGCGCGCACATGCCGTACGCTACCCTTGTTGCTAAAACATCTGCATTATCAACGTACAAATCTACTGTTTCCGGCAGCTGGTTGAATATTACCAATCGTGGAAGGATCAGCATGGCCACATTGTAAAACGCAAAAATTATGATAAACGCGGCCACAAGCCAGAACAAAAACCTCGGCTGTTCAGCAGCAGCCATTACACCCCTCCGATTATCGTGCTCTGTATCTGCGTTCCGAGCGTAGAATAAATCGCAACTATTGCAAGCACGTAAACCACCAAAGACACAAACATGTTAATGGATAGTGTGCGGTAAAAGTTTATCTTGTCCTCGCCTGTTTCGATTTTGCTCACGAAATACGACAACAGGCCCGCGATTTCGATCATGTAAATCCCGACAACCAATTGGAACATCTCGGCTGTCACGCCGCCTTTGTCAAGCCCTATTGTCAAAAACATCGGTAAGCTTGTGCCGCCGCCCTGTTGAGTTATGTCGGCTAATTTTTCTCCGAGAACTTTGATTATGTCAAGCATTATTAGAGCCATCGTGACTGTTACGCCCGCGACCATCGGCGCCAGTATAGCGCCCAAAAATTTCATGCTCGTCGTGCTCTCGCCCAATATGTCGCGTAATTCTTCCTCAATTGAATGCACGTCCTTCAGGTATCGCGCAATGGACAGCATGCACTGTGAAGCGTTGTAAACGCCCTTGCGTACGGCTTCAACAACGACTTTCATGACCGAAATTATCAGACTCGAAGGGTAGTACCAGACAGCGCCGTAATTCTTGTCAAATATCGCCTGATCAAAGGTCATTCCCATTCTTTTTATATTTTGTACGATCCGGCCGAAGAAATCCGATATGCTCAGATCTTTTATTTTATCCTGGTTCTTGTCGATGGCATTTTCGATAGGCGTGCCCGATGAAAGCTGATTGCCTAAATGGAAAATCGCTTCCGCAAACTCATTTTCAACGCTTATCACTTTTTTCCGCACGCTCGTCCTCTGGAAGCTTTCCAGATACGCGTAGAGGGAAATCGAAAGGGAGATGGACGAAATGATTAAAGCCGAATACATTACCCGTTCAAAAGAACTTTCCGCCCCGGTCATTCCGTTATACCCGACAAAGAAAAGCGCTGCAAAAAGCATTGCTGAAGGTATCACGGTTCTTATTTCAAATTTTTTGCCGAACAAATGCGCACGAAAATGGCCTTCTTTAGGCGTGTCCGGATGTTTCGAGACATCCGGTTTGGAAAGCGTGGGCGGTTTCGTTGCCAACACGTTTGAGGTGTACCAATACAATCCCAAAAACAGCAGTACGTCGTATCCCAGGAAAAGCATGTACGGCTGGACGACGTTGGATAAAAACAGGACTAAAACAGGAAACATGACAAGCCCCATTATCGGAAGCAGGATTCCCATAGCGTGTATGATCAACAATGGCATGCGCAAATTCTGCGCGTAGTGGCTCATCCTTTCTTTCGTGCCTTTCAGTATGACGTCAACCGCTTCATCGAGCATCGCTAACCGCTTTTTCTCGGGCTGGTCTATTGAATTGCGTATCAGCGTCAACGCTGAGGAAAATTCTTCGTTATTGTTTTTCCATCGGGCGTCTATGTACGTGCCTAATGCCTTATCTATGCTCTCCTCCTTGCGCATGTAAATGTCCCACAGCAGTTTGCGAAAATCCAATGCCAGCGGCCCGTTAAGGTTTGTTGCAACGAATTTCACCGCATTCTCAAGGTTCGGCGAAATTCGCATCGAGATGACCATGTAGACTATTGATAAGACAATCTCCTCCGAGGCTTTCACGCGGAAATCGCGCGCCTTCTTGGACGGGTATTTGTAAATGTACACGCCCGCGATTACGGAAAACAAAAGCATGGTAAGCGCGGCAAAAATCGGCAAGAACAGGAAGCCCGCAATCGATATTATTATCAGTATTATCGAAGACAAAAACGCAGCCGATGTCACCCCGGCAGGTGTGCATTGCATGTTTGTGAAGTCAATCTCTTTGCGCAACTGCTCTGTAGAGCCCTTCGAAGGCTCGACTTTCAGAACTTTCTGTGCAACAGCGCAAAGCCTTTCATAAATTGACAGGGATTTTTTTGATCCCCGTTCCTCTGTCCTGAAAACCTTGTAGTCCAAAGAAAGGAAATGTTCGTCTTCTTTTTTCGATTCCTCGTCCTCGAAAATCCTGGGCTGGTAATCGCGCGCTATTCTTTTCAGTTCCTCTTCGTCAATTTTCCTGTCATCCATCGTATCACAAAACCCTTGCGGTCATGCGCGGCATTTGTTCTTTTATCCTTGAAGAAAACCATTTGTCCCAGCGGGAAAATATCTCCTTCGGATCGAGATAACCAGTCTCTTCCTTCAACCTCGATGAAATGATATGGAACTGTTCGTTGGACGCCGTCACCCACGGCGCCTCTATGATCTCGGGTAAGTTAAATTTGACAGAATAACCGACCATTGATTTTTTGATGTTCGCCCTCAACTGAATGTTTTCCCACACATCCTCCCATTTGCCTTCCCACTCCCTCGTTAGCGATGCTATGCGGTTGATTATTTCCGACTCGCCTGTTGAAAGGATCTCAGTCGGCTTTAAAGAATCTGCCGCGGCAGAATATTCCATCAAATTCACAAAACCTTTCTCCTCATAAGGGTCGTTTTTCCAGTGTTTCCTTACCTCTGTCAGATCCGTGACCCGGCGGAATTTGTGCAAGCCGTCCGCGGAGCGCAACATTTTAGATATTACAATTATGTCCGTGGCTTTGAAGCTCGTTGACGGCACCCCTAAATCATTTACAACACGGTCGTATACGCCGTAAGGCGATTCGCCGTGGATTGTCCCTGCTACAACATTGGATAAAGCGCCTATTCTCATTGCCTCATAGAGTGCGCGAGCTTCTGTGTTGTGCAGCAAAATGCCACCAAAACCGCCGACAAAGTTCTGGGTTGGGTTTACGGAAAGGTCGTAAACGTATTCTGGTTCCTCTAATACCATTTCTTCTATTTCTTTTACTTCGTCCAAGAAGAAGTTGCCATTTACAAACGTCCTAATGAAATCATCCGCGTCGGTTTCAGGGTCTTCTACGATTTTTCTTAGATAATCCAAACTGCATTTCTTTAGCCTTCTAAGATGCCTGTATTTTCTTGTCAGTTTAAGATGTTTTTCCAGTTCTTTCGGGTCAAAATCCACACTGTTAAATTTGGAATGCGAGAATGATTTTGTGTGCGGTTTTTTATCTTTGTTTACAAATCCAACCAATGATAAAAATTTTCTGACTTCTTCCAGCTTTTTGAACTCGACTGTATATATTGGATTTTTCGATCTTGAGTTTGTTTGCTGGCGAACTCTTGCTACTATACCTAAACAAAGCAACAAATACATAACATCTTCTGCCAGCTTTTTTGAAGTTGTATGATACCGTATAGAATTTCCTGACTGCTTGCTAATCGTGAAAGATCCGTCCCCGCTGTATAAGCCTCTTAAGAAGGAGCAAATTTTTTCTAACGACAACCCATAAATGATCGGTGGTATCCTTTTGTTTTCCGCATACTTACCGCATTCCAATTTGTCTATCAATGTTGCTAAAGGCACACTCTGGATCTTTATTTGTTTGGATACGCCCCACCCAAGCGTTTCTCTTACATATGGTTCAATACCGAACAGGCTGTTTGAGAGCGAAATTACGTCATTGACTATGGCATCATTGTTGTTGGAGATCGACACGTTACCCTTGCCAACCCACCCATCAGAAACTATATAGCCCAAAAACCTGCAGAAATCCGCATTTATAGGCAACTTCGCCGGTATTGTATTGCTTGTGCCGGATTTGATCCTTATAGTACTGATATCAGGTTCAACGTTAGCGCAACCCAGCAGAGATGTAAACGAGTTTACAGGAAGGTTTGTTTTCTGGGTAGTTAACAGATAGTGGTATATGTCCTTTGTGTTGCAAACCTCGCTTGACTTTTTCCAACCGAGAACTTTAATCGCGCGCCTTATCTGGTCTTCTGCGTTGGAAACCCGCAATTCCGGGAGCATTTCCGTCGCGTCAATATGTTCCACGTCATTGTAGCCGTACGGTATAACCGAAGGTATAATTATCTTGTCGCCGACTTTCAGGTCCCTGCACTCTATCGGCGCTATCCTAAAATTCTGTGCCGTGAAAAGGCTGTGATCGTGTGTTACGGTGACCTCTCTGCCTGTTTTCGTTTTTATTTTCAATAATTTGTCCCTCTTCGGATGCTTAACAAAGCCAGAAAGTCTTGACAATCCGAATTTAAGATCGGGCCCGATAGTCGGTACTAATATACCTTCGGTTGGTTTACCTTCCAAATCCTTGATCTGAATTCTTTTTGCTTCTCCGCTTTCCACTATGAAAACTTCCTCGTTTCCGCGTATAGAACTTCGCACTTCACCCACAATCAAACTTGAATCGCCCAATCTCAATGCAGTGCGCAACGCCTCGTCAGCGGCCATCTCTGTTTCAACGTGCGTTATAACAGAGCGCGATTTCAACCGCTCAATGTTGTAACCTATTTTTCTCATGTAATCGACGGCAAGTTCAATAGTATCTTCGACGGTTAGGATTCGCTTGTTCGGCGAGATCTCAAGCATCAGGGCGTTTAACAATGAAGTGTTGCTTACAATAACCCCATTAGCTACAAAGTTGTGACTTGGTTCCACTGTCAAATCATAAACAAAGCCGTCTTTATCTTCAACTTGCTCCACTGTTTTTACTTCGTCCCAGTATATGTCCGACTCCGCAAGAAGCTTTAATTTTTCTATCTTTTTTGCCGCCTCTTCCGAATTGGCATCTTTCCACACGCCTTCTACGAATCCGATGATTTTTGCGATATTTTCCGGCCTGTGTCGTGTATGGTAAATATATCTTCTGTTAGAAATGCTCACACCCGTAGATTTTTCGATACGCTCTGTTTCGATATTGAGTAATTTTATTATTTCGTAAAGTTCTTTCGACGGGGCTTCTGTTTTTATCAAACTTGCCATATTTTCGTAATTGGAAATTTTATGTGCTATTTGATCTATGTTATTATTCCATTGCTCAGAATAACCCGTTAACAGGTTTTGTATAGAACCTCTATGGACAGTTAACGTCGGTTTTGCGTAGAAGTGGTGCTTTATCGTGGTTGTTGGTATTCCCAACTCTCTGGACATATATTCGTAACTCAACGGTAAATCAGTTTGAACAAAATTCTCCATGCTTCCATCAAACCGGTTTGCACGCTCTTTGATAAGTTTTATACACGCATTACAAAATAATTTTGTTGCATTAAGGTCTTCAAATGTCTGATTAAAATGAGAGCTTACCACGCCTCTGGGCAAACCGCTTTCCCTTGCTATATCCCCCTGAGAAATACCAAGGATTTTTGTGCATTCTATGAGATCTTTAACCAGCATTTTTGCGGCGTTATACCCTATGGCAAAGTCTTTAATCTCGACTATGTTATTTTCAACGCCCCCAAGCTCTTTTTTACGTTCCTCGATTATTTTTATCAGGTTAAATAACTTTCTTCTGCTTAAGCCCCATTTTTTGCCGGCGTAGATGTCTGGTCTGAACAGTTTCCTTTTGTCCCTCGTAAACTCAATCCTAAGTTTTTTTACCAGGTCTGTTGCCATCGCCTCGGCAGGGATAAGATCGTATCCGTAATGTTTCCATTTCCTATCTACTAATTCGGATAGCCTGGCTTTTTTTTCAGGGTGATTATACCCCACTTCGTTGAATTTTGCCGCATTTTCTTCGCTGACAATCAACCTGTAGTATGTTTTGATCGCCACGTTTTTTTCATAAACGGACGATATGATTCCGAATCTTAAAAGTAACGATTGCATTTGATTTACCATGGCTTTGCTGGCGGTAGAAAATTCTATCTCTCTCCGTGAGTTACTAACGCCGGAGTCGCAATCGAAATAAGATCTTATGAAAGATTTTATCAGATCTTTGGGAAGCTTAAGAAACCTGCCTTTCAACTCCAGTATGCTAGCTTTCCTCCCTGCCGGGATCCCGATGTTTCGTAGAAACCTCACAATTTCCCGATTGTGTATCCTTGCCTTGGTTATCTTCCCGTATCTGTTTGAATATTCCTCTTTCGCGTCCAAGCCGAATATTTTTTTCGAAAGGTCTACAAAAATTTTCCTGAGCTGGCAGTTTGTATTATGGAAACTTACGCCGGATTTTTCTATGGAACCGTCCCCATAAACATAGCCCAAAAAACTCATGAAATCTCTGTTTAATTTGGGAAGTTTTACTGGCTTGGAACTGGTCCGCCCCTTGAACTCTATCTGATCGAATTCAAATTCGTTTTTTGAGGCCAGTTTTTTGAAAAGTTTCGCCTTGATTACCTTGGACCTTATTTTTCTGATCGCCTGCAGATCTTCGTCATCGGCACTAAGATTTCCTGTTTTATTCAGGATGGATTTCTTCGGTAGATTTATGTAAGAATCGTCCGGGATGTCGGATATTGTAAATTCGTCGATATTCGTATCTTCTATGCTGATGTATCTGGGTGTGGCTATCATCATACTGGGTTTTATTTCGTCTGCGCGTATTTTTGAAAATTCGCTTTCTGACAGACAAAAATACGGATGTTCCTGCGTTGTTAACACCGTCTTGCCTTTCTTGGTCTTTATTTTTATCAGCTTTTTGTCATTCGGCCTTTTCCATACAGCCGTAACTTTAGTTCTTTCTAATTTCATTCTATCGTTTAATGCCAGCAACTCAATGCCTTCCGGCAGGCATATCTGGTCGTTTCCTATTTTCATCGGTCGATTGATTTTGAATTCGTTGTCCACTATAACCTTTATCGGCACGATGTTTCCATCTGCAAGCTGAACCAACGTGTCACCGCTTAGGCACTTGCCGCTGCCGCGTCCACCTGCCACGAGCATGCTTGAAGACCCGTCTACCAAAAAACTCATTACGCCGGCGAATAACGGGTCTATCATCCCTGATTTTATGAATAACGGAAGCGTCCACGGTCTGTCTCTGTGTCTACGGAATGCAAACGCCAGCCCTTCCGGAGACAATGTCTTTGTTATCGCAGCGACTCTCGCCCGCCCGCCCGGCACGTTTATGTCCGTGTCCAAAACAGGGTTCGCTTCGTCCAAAGGTCTGCCCGAAGCTATCCTGAATCTTGTCGCCCACGATTCGGCGTCGTCTTTTGTAGGAATGAGGTTTGTAGAGCATTCGTTATAGTCTGAATGGTTTATGTAAATCGGGTTTTGCCCGATAGGCGAGTTGATGTAAATGTCCTGTATCTTTTCGTCGGCTAAAAGTATTTCCAGTACGCCAAAACCTGCTGTGTATCTTGTAAGGACCTTGGTTATATTTTCGATTTCCATTGGATTCAAAAAAATTCCCATGTTCGTTGACAAGTCGCGTATCATGTCGCGGCCGATGTTGTAGAATATTTCGCGCGCGCGTTCCGGTTCCGAGAACTCGGTTTCAACAGGCTTGTGCTCTCCCATGTAGCGCCGCGCGGCGTCGAGCAGCATGTATTTGTCCTCTGTTAACTGGAATTCCGGAGGGATGACATGGTAGACTAATTCGGATTTCGTCGGTATCCGGTAAATTTCAACCTCTATATCGCCCACTTTGTAACGGTCTATGGCCTGCCCGTCCTTTGGGGTTGTGGACATGAACCGGGTTAACATGAAGTTAGGCCGTATGGTCGGGTGGAAAATCTCGCGGTAAAGCGTCCTGTCCCCTATGTGATAGCCGGCTATATTGTCCTTTACCATTTGTATGAGCGCCGTCGATTCCAAAATCCTTTGTATCGGCGCCAGCGCGTTATTTGCATAATGCGCGTAGCATTGTATATGGTAAGGGTTTTTCTTGGCCTCGATTTTTACCTTCCTTATCTCGCGCAAAATCTCTGCATAAGCGCCTATGGGGTCGCGCCTCATTAAGTCGATGACAATACGCTGCAAATTGTGGCTTCGTTCAGCTGTGTGGCGGTCGCAGTTCGGTATTGAGATGTTCGTGACTGTTAGCAATCTCCTTCCACGGACGATCTCGTCAAGCGCATTGGCAATCTCAACCAACAGCCGGGTTTGCTCCCAGTCGTATTCGTATTCGCGCGTTTCGGCAAGGACAATACGGGAAACTTTCTTGACTTCGGCTATCTTGTCTATTGCCGCGGCCATTATAGCCTCGAAGTCCTCAAGGCTTGAGCCGTATAAAGTTCCCAAGGTGTTTAACCTTATTGAATTGTCCTCCGGGTTGTACTCGAACTGTAAAGCCATATGATTATTATATTATCCCTTAAACTAAATTGTATTGATAATATGGCAGTTTTTGATAAAAAGCCTGCCAATGTGCAGGCCGTTGTAGCAGAGTTAATAAGAAGGTTGAACGATGACTCAAAGCGCCTGCGCCTGGTAGAGCAGAAGATACTTAGTTTCGAGTCTACAATATCCAATTTCGACCAGGCCGCGGTTGAGCAATTCAAACAGGCAAAAAACAACTCGGACAAGCTGAATGCGAAAATTGATGAATTGGCCAACAGCATAGCAAAGCTGGAAGACGAAATTAGGAAATTGTCGAAAATGGCGGAAAGGGCCGCGACCAAAACAGAGCTGAGGGAAATACAGGGGTTTATCGATTTGATTAACCCGATAAAATCCAATTTTATAACGATCCAGGAAGTCAGGAAAATGATCGAGGACCTTAAGGCGGAGCTGGACGCACAAAAAGTGTAAATAAAGCTTTTATTAAGATCCGATCAAAAGTAATTAGGTAATATTATGTGGCTGTTCAAGAAAAAGGGGCAGGAAACCCCCATACCCGTTAACATACCCAAGCCTGCCATGCAGGGTTCCGGTTTCTCCGCGCCTATGAACGCCCCTCCTGCGGAATCGAGAACAGCTTTGATGACAGCCGTGAAAGAAGGCGTCGCCCAGCCGCGGCAACCAGCCGCACAGCAGGAAATTCAGCCAATGGGCTTTAACATACCTGAACCTCCGCAATCTCAGCAAAATGATTTTGAATTTCCTGTTGAACAACCGCAGCCACAGCAACAACCCGGGACAGAGTGGGAGCCCGCAATCCCCGAGATGAGTGAAATTCCTGTGGCGTTAAGCAGCTCGCCAACCGCTACGGAAGTCGAGGAAGTCGTCGAAGCTGTTGTGGAGGAAAAATGGAAACAACTGGAATTCCGCATCGACGCGATCGAAAAGCGCTTTGACGCCGTTAATGAAAGGTTGCATGACATCGATCTTCAGATGCGCACGATAAAAGAATCCGGGACCGCAGCCTCGGGCGGAATTGAAGGCAAGATCGATCGGTATCGCGAAAACCTGGACCAGATCGACTCGCGTATCGGTTCCATTGAAAAAGCCTTCAAAGAGACGCTTCCGTCAATGATAGAATCCGTGAGGGCTGTCAACGATTCTTTGCAGAAAATGAATAAGCAGTAAAATTTACAATCCCGGCGGTAACGATCTGACCATTCCTGTACGCCCTGTGATAAAAAGTTGCTTCTCCAGCTTATCCAAGGTAAGGAACAACTCTTCGGCTTCTCTTGAATAATTCTTCGAAAAATCAGCCTTCACCGAAGATGTACCTAAGAAATCGCCCCTATTTTGGGCGGCGCTCACTGCAACCTCATCGTATACTCGGATAAGGAGATGATCCCATGGCCATGCCAAAAAAATTCTTTTCCCGACCACAGATAAATTTCTAGACGCGTTGACATCTCTGTGAGACCAGACATCTCTAACTGAACAATAACCGTTTTGGCCTGAATACACAAATTGCCTGTATTGACTGTCGTAGAAAATATCTGAATGCCCAATGCTCTGGTAACTAAAATTATTAGCCGTTCTAGAAACTTCGTTATGAACAATCGTAAACGGCAACGAATAGATTCCTTCTCGCTCCATGATTGAATGAAAGCACTCAAACTATTTAAGTTGGATCGGATCTAAGTTTCGAGGTTTGCTATATAATTATTCTACAGGCTTGCCTGTTGTTGGGTCTATCTTCGGTTCTTCTGTAGTCTCAGTCTTCTCCTCATGCACGACAAACCATATAACCGCGATTATTATGCCGAAAAAGACAAGCATTGTAAGGATCTCGCTGCTGTTTAAACTCAAATTACCGAACGAAAAAACGCCTGCGTTTGCATTCACAAAAAGGCCTGCAGCGAGTATCAGCGCGATGATAATGACCGCATACTTGAAATTGCCTTGTGTAAATTCGCTGGATTTCAGCCCGAATATGCCGACAAACATCAGCAAAACCAAAACGCCCGACAAAACGATTATCGAACTTCCGAAAAGCTTGCTGAAAAAGGACGACAAAAATCCGGAATATGGGGTAAATATCGTAAGATAGAAAGCGACTGCAAGCGCTATCACCGCATCGACGGACGTGTTTGATTTTTTGTTATCTTCGCCTTTCTTGAATATCATGACAGTCTGCAATATGCCGAAAACAATTGAAAAGGCAAGCAGCCACGGCAATACGAAATCATAAAAGCCCATAGCCTTCAGCGTGTTTTGCAACGCGATGAAATCAAACGCGGCCATTATCTACGATTATTTTCGGATGTATTTAACCTTATTTCGAGCCGCTGACAACAAACCATATCACAGCGCCGATTATTCCAAAAAACAATAGTAATGTCAGCGTCTCCCCGCTCGCCAGATTAGTTCCACCAAAAGAAAAAACACCCGCATTGGCATTTATGAAAAGGCCGGCTGCGACAATTAATGCTCCGATAAGGCCACCAATGCCCATTGGCGTAAGCTCTGTTTTATCGCCTGTTTTTTTCGACAGCAGGCCTGTAATATTGAAACCGAATATTCCTATGAACATCAAAAGGACTAACACGCCAGAAAGTACAATTATGGAGCCTCCGAAAAGCTTGCTGAAAAAGGACGAAAGAAAACCTGAGTATGGGGTGAAGATAGTAAGGTAAAACGCAACCGCAAGGGATATTACAGCGTCGACGGATGTGTTTGGCTTGTCTTCTTTTCCCTTCTTAAAAATATTTACTGTCTGCAATATTCCAAACACAATTGAAAATGCCAGCAGCCACGGCAATACGAAATCATAAAAGCCCATAGCCTTCAGCGTGTTTTGCAACGCGATGAAATCAAACGCGGCCATTATCTACGATTCTCCTTGTAACTATGTGACATACTCCAACCCCTAAAGGATGTGGACTTCCTGCTTCAATGACGGAACTATTGTTCCATCTCCACAAGCGTTACTTCCCGCCTGCCCGGCGGTAGCTATTTTGAGTATATTCTTTGCAGCGTTTAGGTCCCTGTCGATGCTGAGACCGCACTGTGGACAGTTGTGTGTTCTCTCACACAGTTCCTTACCTACAAGAGTCCCGCAGTCGCTGCACGTCTTTGTTGTGTTCTTGGGGTCTACGAATACAACTTTGCAACCAGCTTCTTCCGCTTTGTAGCTGATCATATTCGCAAACACATTCCATCCGGCATCGTTGATTGACTTGCCGAA
>JACPZZ010000003.1 GCA_016195275.1 Candidatus Aenigmatarchaeota archaeon
TTGTCGTAATTATCAGAACAAATCCCTGAAACAGATATATCGCTTTCAACCTCTGCCTGCACAACAGCCTGTGTTTCCCATTTCCAGTTTCCGTCAACCGCGCTTCGGTGGCACAGGTATGTTGCACTCAAACCAACTTCGCTGCCCCTTGATTGGCACGACAATGCCGAAGTGCAAGGCTCCCAATAAGGCTGGGCTAAAATGAAAATAGAGGGCAAAACCGTTATGAGAAAAAGCGAAAAAATAAAAACAGGAGCGGCGCGCCTTGAAAGTTTCATACATAATTAAATTCAGATTTTTCCAATATAAAGTTGTTCTGGCCGCCTTAAAGGCCGGAGAATCGCTATGGGCATAAGAAAGTTCCAGTCGCTCAGGGAAGAGCTTTATTCAGGCCCAAGCTGTATTTTCATTCTATCCCAAAAATCAGCATTATTATATCATACCATTGATCTTCCCGAACAGTTCTCCCAATTCATTTATCCCATGCTTTGCCGTTGCAGGCTCTACTCTTACGCCGTAGTAAGTTATAGAATTCCTTATCTTCCTGTACCTGTCAAACAAATAAAAAAATTCCCTGTTTCCCAGCACGTCCCTCAGATAATACCCTATGCACAGATGATTCAGGACTTTATAGCCCTTTGACAGAAGATAGGCATGCAATAACTCCAAGACCGCATCATACATGTTCTTTAACAGTATGGAAGCGTTATTCTCGTTCATTTCCACGCTTTCGACAAATTCCAGAGTGGCCTTTGCGGAATTGCGCAGCGATCTCATCCTTTCTTCGTTTATGCTAACTTTCACGGCAGTCCCTTCGTTAACACAGTTTTCCCAGTCCATCACACCACCTTCAGATAGCCGGACAAAACCCTTCCATTGATTATGTTGTTGAAAAGTTCTTGTTTTTTGGTTTTCATGCTTTCAAAGGCTTTATCATCAAAAACTAAAATGTGTATCTTGCTTCCTAGCCTTGCTTCATATTTTTCCACATCCACCTCCTTTTTTGAGTTGGTTATTATCGCGATATCGATATCGCTTTTTTCGGTGTCCTCGCCCGACGATTTTGAACCAAATAGTATGACTGTTGGAAAAGCCAACTCATCATTAAGAAAATATATTAATTTTGACTCTTCAATTCTTCTCACGGTTTCGAACTGCTTATACAGCCTGAATAGCCTGCTCTCGCGATTGGCGAAATAAAGCTTTTTTCCGTAAAGCTTTTTTTTTACTATCAGTCCGTCTGATTCCAGCTTTTTCAGGTAATTCAATACGGACGCCGGACCCAGTCTGATTCGCCTGCAAAGATCCCTGAGGCCAAACCCCTTAAGGGGGGTTTCCATAAAAACCCTCAAGACCTTGTACCCGTTATAATTTTGTATCATAAGATATAATTTTATATCAATTGATATAAAAACATATCGGAAATAAACAGTGAATCCGAAAAACATAATCATTGGACCATCTTTTTGCCCACGAAAACGTCCCTGCACAATATCTCCACATCTAGTTCAAAATATGAATTTTATATGTAGTTCTTACAGCATTATAGCAAGAACAATACCTTTCTACCCATATTATATGACTACTTTCCAATTCCATCCGTTGTATGCCTCCCTTTTCTGCACCGCTCGCCAAATTACATTTGCCTATCGTAACTTCATCACCAGCAACTCCACAATCGTTTTGGTTGGGCGCGCCGCTAGTTCCTGACGGATCATTATTCACAATCGAACACCCGTAGCATTTCTTCAAATTAGGGTCGCAGTAAGGCTTTGAAGAATCTTTCGATGTGCAGAAATCATTGCTGCCCGCAGTGTTTGTATTATCCGCAGGGTCGCATTCCCAGACATTGTAATATTCTACATTCTGCGCCCTTTCACTGTCCTGGCTTGGTGCGCCGTTCTTTTTCACGTTCTGTGACCATGCCATGCTTTTTTTTGTCTGCCGATACTTGAAGGTTTTTGGCGCAGTCGCCTTCACATCCTGCGATACCTCGTTGCCCATTACACTAAAAAACATCAATTTACAGATTTTGATTCAACATCGTTGTTAATCTGAAATTTATTAACCGTAAAAACGAATTTGTTTATGTAAGATGATATTAATGGGTAAAAAGCCTTTATTCCTGCTAATGGATACAACTGTTCTGTATTCGGGGCTGGTGTACAGGGGTTTGGAAAATAAAGTTCTGTTGTCTGGTAATTACATTTTCATTACAACCGAATTTACCATAGCAGAAATTTACAGATTATTGACCGCAAAGGTAGGGTTTAGCAAGGAAGAAACGTTAAAACTAATAAGATCGCTTCCTGTTCTGGTTGTTGACTATGATTTTATCAAAGGCCGCTGGGACGACGCTGATAGCCTGATGGGTTCGAGGGATAAATCTGATATCCCATTAATAGCGCTTGCTTTGACAATAGAAAACCACGACGGAATCTGGTCTACCGATAAAGATTTTATAGTTGTCAAGGACAAGTTCAAAATCTGGAAGACCAGAGAATTGTTGTAAAGCTTAAATATATGTAAAGTATATATTTTCTATATACGCATACGTGATGAGATTATGGGCCAAAAGATGCTGCTAAATCTGCCTGAAAAGGATCTTAAGAAGATAGAGACTCTGGTTAAGACCGGAGAATACGCCACCAAAACAGAAATTATCCGATTTGCTGTGAAGCAATTCTTATATGGACAAGAGAGAATTAAAACACTGGAAGAAATGACTGCAAAACTGCAAAGGCACGCTAATACCAGAAAAGAGACAAAGAAGGAAATAGAAGAGGCCAAAGAAGAAACTAGAAGGATTATATCAAAGATGGGAAAATAATCCGACGTTGGGCATACCTATAGAAGAAGCGTGACATCAATGATCCGAATAAGCTTCGGTCATATCTTGATGCCGCAGATTGGGAAGTCCCTTTACGATTCACTGAACAAACCGCAGCCATATACAAATCTGCCATCAGAGAATACGGTACATTGGAGGATCAACAAACATGGGGATTGTTGGGCAGACTTTCCCACATTCCGCCACCGGAAGATTCAAATGAAGAACTTAGAAGAAATGAACAATATTTGACCTCGCTCTTGGCTGTGGGCGGAAATGGTAGAATATCGGAAAACGCACAGATTTGTGGCCTCGACTATTGCGATACAGTCCTCGGCATGACCCGTGATTACAAGATTTTATTTATTCTAGTCAACAGCTCCGTTGTAGTATACACTTCTATTTTTGATTGGTTTTTGAAATCCCGGTCGTTAGACCAAATAGCACAGTCCAACTTCAACGCCACCGCAAAGAAATCCGTGTCGTCCGGATCCGAAGCCAACTCATATCCTCTGGGGACAAATTTTTCGTAATATTTTATTCCGATGAAATTGATACTCGTTTCCAACAATCTTAGAATAAGCGAAAACTGCAACTCCGACAATGAAAATTTTCTTGTTATCTCATTTTTGTGCTTGTTCAACTCATCCAACGCAAATTCTGGAGAATACAACTCGAAAGATGGCCGTGTAAGTAACTCACGAGCTTTTGATTTTTCGTTAAAGAAAGAAAACAATACGTTTGTATCAACTACTAAATCCATTACAACAGCCTTTGTTTCTTCAGATTGTCAAATCTGCCTTTTTTTATTTTCTTGCCGAATCTAACCAGCTCTTCGTCATCTAATTGGGCGGCGCCTTTCATGGTTTCATCAATAAATTCCAGCAACGATCTGCGTTTAGCTTCGAACGACACCAATTCCCCTATACGTTTCTCTACTTCGCTTTTATTCTTCTCCAATATTTTCGGAAGCTTGATCTCCACATCGGTCATTTACGCACCACTAACTGTTAATTGGCCAGTCCGGTTTAAATAAAACATACTTGCTAAATCAACAGCCGTCCTCTGGTTCGTAAAACAGCCCAAAAAGCCCCCTTTCACGCCATTGCATCGGCGTTTAACGAAGGCACGCAGAAGTTGTTCCTGCCCGCAGTGTTTGTGTTATCAGTCGGGTTGCATTCAAACACTTTGAAATCGTTGATTATACCGCACAAACAAAACTTTATATTCGGAGAATCAGCAATAGATAACATGCCTACGATTACAATCGAAGATGTCTACAAGGAAATAAAGAAGCTGGAAAAGGAAATGATAACGAAAAGTGATTTGGACAGCATGGCAGAAACCATGGAAATACTCGCTAATTCGAATACTATGGAAACGCTGAGAAAAAGCGATGAGGATATAAAAAAAGGCAGGACAAAAAAAATAGATTCTGTAAAAGATCTTATCAAAGAGGTATGACATGTATGAGATTTACAGAACAGACTCGTTTATGAATGACTTAAAGGACCAAAAGAAAAACACTCAACTTTTGAACGAGCTGGATAAGAAAATTCAAAAATTAAAAATAGAGCCGTACAACATTGGAAAGCATTTGTCGGGCAACCTTAAAGGCAAAAAATCAGTAAGGCTTGCAAGAAATTTCAGACTTATTTTTGAAATAGATGAAAAAGGCAAAAGAGTATATTTAGAAGCGTTGGACAATAGAACACACATTTATCGATAGTCGAATTGGACTTTGAAATATAGAGTTGCCATCAATTTTTCTGCCTGCAAACGCCAAAATACTCCCAAACAACCCGTTTTTACGCTATTTATCGTCAGTTAACGAACATATCTATATATATCCAGCGTTACCACCGTTGAATAGTTGATAATTATGGCAAACATTAATCCGACAGCGCAGGGGGGCAGGATTGCCAGGCAAGACCTTCTGGGCCAGCTTTACGACCATACAGTAGGCTGGGTGCTGGACCACAAACTCGCATCAACAGCTGCCGCTATCGCCGCAGCCGGCACAATAGCCGCAGCCACTCTGTTGTCGCCTTCCGGGTCTGCAAGAGAAGCCGTAAACGCAAACACAGACTCCCGGCCAGCCGTTGTGCAAACTGCCTCTTCGCAATCCCAAACTGCTTCTGAAATTTATTACAGCCAGGTCCGTGCGTCGTTGTTGCAGGACGTGCCTGAGCTGGCTAACTATCAAAGAGCGTTGGAGTACACAATTCAGCGGATGGTTGACAAGAAGAACGTTTACGAGATGACAATCAGTAGAGGGGTTAACCCAAATGAGGCACACATGGTAGGGGGCAAATTTGAGCAGATTAAACAACCTCTGGTTAAATGGCTCAGAGCAAACATCGAATGGGACAAAAGAGGCGAACGACTTATACCGTTCACAGAGGAGACTGATTTTATACCGAACGCGATGTTCGGAGGAAACCTAACAGCAAACCCTGAAGCAAATGACATTTCAAATGTCATGAAAAAAACGGGTATTAAAAATCCTTCCGCAGCCGCGTTTACGAGTTACGTTGATGAGTTGATAGCGAAACACGACCAGATATGGGCTGAATTACAGGATCCTGCAAAATTAGAAGAATATCTGAATCAAGCAGACATCGTTAATTTCTGGTGGACAAAACAAGAAGCGGCCAAATACAAATCAGCTATAAGACAACACGGAACATTTGAAGACAAAGCGCATTGGGCGTTGGTTGGAAAAGCCTATGCGAAGCCAATGGGTAACGAGGAGTTAACAAGAAATGAACAGCCATTAGCTTACATTTTAGCCGTAGGCGGTGGTGCACAAATATCTTACAACTTCACCGTAACACTTTCGACTGGCGGAAGCAGAGGCGACAGGCAACTGGCAATAAGAATTTCCAAACAGCTGCAAGATGCAATAAATGCAGATCCTGCAACATACGGGCATCCCATAGACTCAGAATACCTGCAGCCTAATTTGCCAAACAGGGAATCTGTAGATAAAACTCTGGAACCAGACGGAAAAATCGCAATGCCGGTTGTTTATAGAAGGAGCGGCTCTAAAATCACATGGCTCGTTGGCGACGAAGCAACTGCAAGAAGATACGATCTAAATTGAAAATTAAATTTTATTTCTATGCAACCCTGCACAAATACGGATTAATCGGGTTACCTGCCGAAAACGGTGTTACGCATTTGCCTGTGCCTTCTCCGGGACCGGGGTTACTTGTTATTGCTACCGATTCTCTACTACAACAAGCCGTTGAGCAATCTGTGTTGAAAGTACAAGATGAAAAATACGAACAACTCCCTCCTTTAGTGGCACCAGGCAATAAAGTGCATTTTCCTATAATCAACTGATCATTCGGGTCTGCTGGATCATCTTTCCAACCTTTAGCCGTGCTACCAGCAGGACAATCCGTTGGATTCGGCTTACCGCTGTTTTCTATCGGCGTCTTAGCGGCATCGTATCCAATATTATTCACAATCGAACACGGCTCGCATTTCTTCAGGTTGGGATCGCAGTAAGGCTTTGTAGAATCTTTCGATGTACAGAAATTATTCTCGCCGGTATCTGTTGGATCATTATTGGCTATTCCGTCACCATCACCGTCTCCGCCGCTTGTGTCCAGATTGTCAGCAGGATCGCAGTCCCAGACATTGTAATATTCCACATTCTGCGCCCTTTCGCTATCCTGGCTTGGTGCGCCGTTCTTTTTCACGTTCTGCACCCACACAACTCCTTTTTTATCCGCATCATAAGACGGGCTGTTGGATTATCAAACCCCTCAATTTATGATCGAGGATAAGTTTATAATTCAACTTATGCAAAATTTAGAATATGAGAACAGAACCGCAGATTTTAACAGAGATATTGAAAGAAGTAAAAGATGTAAAGCGCAGGGTGTTAATAATGCAGCACTTATCAGAAGACGAAGTGCTTACAAAGGATGAATTGAAACAATTAAGAAAAGCGCGGGCCGATTTTAAAAAAGGCAGGTATGTGACGCTGGAGCAATTGAAAGAAGAGCTTGGGATGAAATGAGTTTTCAGGTAATTTTTCATGACGACGTAAAAAAGAAGATTAAAGAAGTTCCAAAACACTATCAAAAAACAATCGTTGCTAAGCTGTCTGCGCTGTCCGAATTTCCTCAATTTCTGGATATAAAAAAGATCAAAGGGCAAGAGAACACCTACAGGCTTAGAATCGGTGGGTATAGAGCTATTTTTGATGTTGATTTCAAAAACAAGATAATTTATGTTACTGCTTTGAATATCAGAGGCAGAATAAAATACTAAAAAAGCCCAAAACCGCCCTTTTTACGCTATTTATCGTCAGTTAACGAACATATCTATATATATCCAGCGTTACCACCGTTGAATAGTTGATAATATGGCAAGACCTAGAACATCTACAGCAGTCCCGTCTGCGACAGAGTTATACCCAAAAAGCCCTCTTGGCTGGGTGTACGACCATACAATAGGTTCGATCCTAAACCACAAACTCGCATCAACACTCGCAACCGCAGCTGTGACGGGCAGTATTGTAGCAGGGTCGATATTATCTTCCGGCGGGTCTGCAAGAGAAGCCGTAAACGCAAACACAGGATCCCAAGCGGGTTCTTCGGCTGTTATACAAACAAGCTCTTCGCAACCACGCGAAACAATTGTTGATATTTATTACAGCCAGGTTCGTTCAGCTTTGGTTCAGGACGTTCCGGAATTAGCAGATCCTGCGTATAGAAGCGCGTTGGATTACACAACGCAACGCATGGTGGATATGAAAAAGGTTTATCGGTTGTCGTTAGAACAAGTCCGCGTGCCGATTGCGAAGTGGGTGCAGTTCAACGTAGATATTGACAAAAGGGGGGAGAGGTTGGTGGCGTTCACACAGGACATTGATTTTATACCGGACACGCTTTTTCGTTCTAACGCAACTTTCGACCTGAAAACCAATAACAAAACCAGCGGAATAAATCCGATCACAAAACAATTTGATTCGAGTTTAGCGAGAACTTCTTCGGATAGATTCGTACTGAATACCAACACAATAATTAAAGAACATGATCAAATTTGGAAGCAAGTAAATGACCCCGGTTGGGTCGATGAACAACTAGATCTCTTGGAAGGTTGGTCTGCAAGTTCGGTTGCGTATGAAGGAATAGAAGCATCATTTCCCGCATACGCAAAAGCTATACGCACAAAAGGGACACATGTTGATAAGAAGCACTGGGCTTTGTATATGAAAGGGCGTGACGATGCAAGATTTTTGGAGTCTGGAGAAGAAATAAGGAAATACGCAGCTCAAACACGTATACTTGCTGTCGGAGGCGTGGCACAAATAGAAATCTGGGGCTTCAAGCCTTCTGATCTTATTAGAAGACCGGATGGAACTAGGGTATTAGCAGGGCACGGAGATCTTGCAGTATATATGTCCCCAGAACTAGAAGAGGAATTTAAGAAGAATCCAGAACTGTATGGGACTATGTTAGACAGAAATGGATATCTAGGAACTTTACCCAGCATGGAAGGCGTGGCAATTCAAGGAACGAGCAAAACACAACCTGAAATAGCTGCAATGTGGTTAGAAGTGCCGGTAAATCAACTGGGCAATGGTGGCAGATTTTACATTTACGGAAACGAAACTGTTGCAAAACAATACGGACACTGATCAATTAAAATAAATTCATTTACACCACTGATTATGCGTTCTTGCATAAATATGGATTTATTGGGTTGTCAGCGGACGCAGGCGATATACATCTATTTCCTATTAAATCGGGTGGGTTTGTCTTTCCGGGTCCAGAAACTGGTGGAACAGCACTGCAACAAGCAGACGTGCATTCACTGTTTTGTACACACCCCGCATCGAAACGGCATATTCCACCTAAAGAAGCGCCTGAAACTAAATCACACTTACCGATAATTAACTGAGCATTACTTCCGCAGTCATTCACGTTCGGGTTCCCGCTTGTCGCAGGATCATTATTCACAATCGAACACGGCTCGCATTTCTTCAGGTTGGGATCGCAGTAAGGCGCACTGGAACTTTTTGAATTGCAGAACGCATTATAACCTGCCGTGTCAGTATTATCCGCAGGGTCGCAGTACAAGACGTTGTAATATTCCACATTCTGCGCCCCATTTACTACAGGGTTTCGAACTTTTTCCTCAACGTTTCCACTTGTTCATTTCTCAACTCCGATATCATCAGCTTCATTTTTACCAGAAAATCCTCCGCCTTTGCAAGCATATCCTCTGCGGATTCTTTTGTAAGGATAAAATTCTTCTCGGACGTGACATAATACTGCTTGTCTATCCTTTCTTTTTTGGCAAAGGATATTATTTTGAACAAATCCATTCTGCCGAACAGTTCCTTGAAAAGGATTATGGAACCCGCGTGGTTTTCACACTTCAGACCACAATTGAAAAGCAACGCTGTCAATGAGTTATACATTGTATAATAAGACATGGAAACCGAGTTTTCATAGAGATTATTTTGCAACAAAAGCTTTGCCGATTTCAGGCAATTATCGGCCTTGTTTATGTAGGATTTGGATATCTCAGCAGAAGGCTCTACCAACCCGAGCTTTCCTTCCTCCTTCAGCTTACTCAAAAAATCCGGTTTTTTCATAGAAATTTTCCACACCTTTAAGTATTATGTGATTTTTGATTATTTCCTTTATCAGCTGCGAATCCGGATCAAAATCGCCGATTTTTACGTTAATTCTGGAATGGACCGATTCCAACTCTTCCGCGGTTTTTTTGCTTCTTGTTTCCACATAGATGTCAATATCGCTTTCCGGCTTCGCTGAAAATTTCGCGTAGCTGCCGAACAGGATCGCCATGCGATCATTGTTTTTCTTCAAAATCTCATCTATGATTATGTTCAATTCCGGGTATTTTTTCAACAATTTTATCAATTTGTACCTTTCTGCATTGAAAACGTGGTTTTTTGCCTGCAGGTTCTTCCTGATGAAGAAAACTTTGTTCCTGCCTTCTTTTTTAAAATCCAAGACGTTTTCGGCCGCCAACCGGTTAAGTTTTCTTAGCACAGTCGAATGGGATTCATTCAGCTGTTTGGCTATTCCTCTTAAATGGTTTTCGCCTTTCAGCAGCACCAGAATTATTTCAGAATCCATATTGTATTGATTTTGAACCATATGTACCATATTTGAACCAATGATATATAAATATCCGCCAGTTATAAACGGACTGTTGCTGCAATCATCGGCAACAATGTTATCCTCATCGAAACACGTGCCTGATGAACCGGGCACGAAAACGCAGTTCGGGCTTTCGGGGGTGCATGTCACCTGACATTCTTTAACGCGATCCTGTAAGAATCTATTTCTTTTTCGTTAAGATTAGAAACGATCTCGTCAAACATAGAAACAAACATTTTCGCCTCTTTGAGCATCTTGTCTACATCTTCCTTTCTGCCAACTCTCATGTAATACTGCGCATCAATTCTTTTGTCTTTGTGAAGGTTAATGGTTTGTATTTTATTTTTCCCCAAAAGAAAGGATACCGCCGAGATTGAACAGGAATGATTCTCGCATTTTATACCGATCCTCTGAAGGAATGAATATAACGCGTAATATTCCGCGTAATAAACGACAACGGTTGACCACAGGAGATCGCCGTCGATGAAGTTTTTTTCGGCCCTTTCCAAAGAAGACCTAGCTTCACCTAGATAAGATTCTGCGAGCCTCGAATTTGGCTCTATCATCTTTAAGCCGTCTTTTAACCTGAAACACCATCTCAATTTATTGCGTTCCATAATAACCCCACATGGCATTGGCATAAAACGAATGTCCGTTCAGAACGATATGGTTTTCCTCTATTTCCTTTATCAGAGTTTCCTGTCCTTCCAAAGCCTTGAAAAAAGCCCTTTCCGATAATTCAATTTTTTGAACCTTGTACGGTATCAGGTAAAATGGATATGTTGTCTTTTCCTTTGAAATTATCAATAAATCCAGGTCGGAATCTTCGTCCGTTGCGAATTTGGCAAAACCACCGAAAACTATTAGCGCATCGTCTGTTTTAACATCCTTAAGAAAAGTCTTGAATACTGGATATTTTTCCAGGAACGAAATTGTTTTGTGCACCTCAGCCTGCAAAAGATAAAATTTAGTTTGTGTATTGTTCATGTTCAATTTAAAAAATTTGTTCTTGCCCACCACGTTGCTCTTAAGCACACCGCTTTTCTCAAGGGATGTTGTTACAGTCCGTGTCGTCTTGAGTGGCATCCCGGCACGCTTGCTTATTTCCCTGAGATAAAACCGATTTGCGTAGTCCCCCAGATAAAATGTCAGGATTTCCAGTTCTCTGTTTCTTTTTAGAAACATATGTTTCTATTAGGATACCATTGATATAAACATGACGGATTGGGCAACCGCCAAGTGCTAACTTTGTAAATTTTTGCGCTAGACGCTATTGTCCGGTGCCAATTAACAGGAGAGCCATATCGCGAATCTCTCCATCTCCTTATTTCTTTTGTAGAATTCCATCCTATGCTTTTTCCTCGCAACGCGTCTTGAATTTTCATGGCCTTTTTAATTCTGCTTTTGTCCCTGAATTTAGCTACAGTTATAAATTCGAATCTCCTTTGCATCAATCCAAGTTCATCCACGACCATTGAAGCCTTTTCTTTTGTCATATTTCTAATATTGTTCTCGGTTATATAAAGTTGCTCTGGGTTTTTCGGTTCAAAACGCCAAAATACTCCCAAACAACCCGTTTTTACGCTATTTATCGTCAGTTAACGAACATATCTATATATATCCAGCGTTACCACCGTTGAATAGTTGATAATATGGCAAGACCTAGAACATCTACAGCAGTCCCGTCTGCGGCGGAGTTATACCCAAAAAGCCCTCTTGGCTGGATGTACGACCATACAGTAGGCTGGGCGCTGGACCATAAACTCGCATCAACAGCTGTCGCTATCGCCGCATCGTTGTTGCAGGATGTGCCTGAGTTGGCGAATTACCAAAGCGCGTTGGATTACACATCGCAACGCATGGTGGATATGGAAAATGTTTACGGTTTAAGCTTGGATCAGGTCCGCGCTCCGGTTGCGAAATGGGTTCAGGCGAATATTGACTGGGACAAGAAGGGGGAGAGGTCGGTGGCGTTTAGTGAAGAGATTGATTTTATACCGAATGATTTAATTTTCAAAAATGTAACGACCGACAGAAGCCGTGATATAGGCGCTGCACAATCAATAAAAAATGTAGCAGATAGATTCATATTCAACACCGAATGGATGATGCAGGAACACGATAATACATGGCGTGAAGTCAACGACCCGAAGATTGTAGAAAAGGCGTTTGAATATTTAGAGGCATTGGCTCAACCAGGAGTTCTTTACGAAGGTGTTGGTGCTTCGTTCCCACCGTATGTGAAAGCTATTCGTGAAAAAGGCACGTTTGAGGACAAAGCTCATTGGAGTTTGTACGTGAAAGGCCGCAAAAATGCGCCTGACGAAATAAGACAACACGTTGGACTGGGTTACATATTGTCAGTTGGAGGCGATGCGAAAATAGAAATCTGGGGTTTTGGGAACTACACTGATAAGTCAGGTAAAACTAGGTCGGGAGATGGACATGGCGACTTGGCGGTTGCGATGTCGCCAGAGCTTAGAAAATATATAGAGAGCGATCCAGCTACATTCGGACACCTTTTGGATACAGAATACTTAGGTATACTTCCAAGCAGAGAGGGCGTCGAGGCTCAGGGAACGTTGGGAACCAATAACGGAGTGAAATTTGTAGTGATATGGAGAGAATTACCGTCCAAACGACTAGGAACTCCCAACAGAACATTTATCTATGGTGATGAAGCTATCGCCAGAGCAAACGGCCACCGATAGCTTTTCATTACTCAAGCGTTCTTACACAAATACGAATTTATCGGATTGTCCAACGAACTCATTGGATTGTTAGCCGAAGCTAGTGTGATGCATTGATTACCAAGAGCCTGTGGGAGTATTCTTTCTGGTCCCGATGTCTGCGCCACTGCACTGCAACAAGAAGAAGAACAATCCGTATTCACGGTGCATGTGGTTTCTCGTCTGCAATCGCCTCCAACAGAAGCACCACCAACCAGTTTACACTTACCTATCGTAACCAAGTCAACAGGATTCACACCACAATCATTGATATTTGGTTTATCATCCACATTGCTCGGATTATTATTCACAATCGAACACGGCTCGCATTTTTTGAGTGTAGGATCGCAGTAAGGCGCACTGGAACTTTTTGAATTGCAGAACGCATTATAACCTGCCGTGTCAGTATTATCCTCAGGGTCGCAGTCCCAGACGTTGTAATTGTATCCGGATTGCGCTCTCTCAGCATTAGGTGAATTGCCCATAATCTGGCCGCCTTTCTTGGCTGTCTGTCTCCATACAACGCTTTGTTTATCATTTGCTACAACAGGGCCAGGTCATTCGCTGCGTCTTTATCCTGCTTCATATTGAACACAAATATTAGATTCGGATTTCCATCAACGCCAACTTCCCATTCATTCATAAACTCCAGATCCATGTCACATCCTCCTGCAGGGGCGTCGTCGAATTCTATTGTTCTCCATCTTCTCCATTTATTATTAACTTGCCGGTCATCAAATTCCAAGCTCTTGAATCTTCCTTTGCTACCGTCTGTAGCATCGTCTGCAAGATGCTCTATAGTCACAGTACAACCGCCGACATCTGCGCTGTCAGTATCAGCAACTGTATCAGGGTTCCATGACGGGCTTAGGGTTCCATGACGGGCTTTCTACTCCGCATGTTGAAAATAAAGCCGTGTCTTGCGACTTGACTGTTCCGCTGCCGTCGCTTGCAGATATTTTTACATAATACTATGTAAGATTATTTGTCATAATGTTTGTGTGTTGATAAAAGAGGCACAAGGATTTGATATTAAAATGAGCTGTCATCATATTGTTTAGATACAGGAATGATTTGAAATGGAATTCGCATGTTTCGATGAAAGTGGAGATATAGGTAAAGATGGAACAAAATACATTGTTCTAGGACTTATGTGCACCAATGAGATACACAAAGTTAGAAATGCAATAAGGTGGGCGAAAACACAAATGCTGAGACATAATAAAACAGCTAGATGGTTGAATAGAAACGGGGGCGAGATAAAATTCTATAACTTTCCAGATAAGGAGTTGATGAAACGAATACTAAAAAAGTTATCTGAAATAAAAATCAGTTTTTATGTCATGCCATTCAAAAAAGGAGACGGAACGAACATAGACAAAAATCAAATATTGGGCATGTTATTAATGCACGTAACCATATTTTCCAAGGGGCGAGTGCCGGAATACATAATAGCCGACACACAATTCTTCAATTCAAAGAAAGAAAATAAATTAATTGCTTTCATAAAACACGGACAAAATCAAATATCTTATAAGATGATAAACGAAAACGAATCAAGAGAAAATATAACCGATGATTTCAAAGAAGCGTTTAGATTAAGAATACTTCATAATAATTCCAAGGTAAGAGAAGAATTACAAGCAACGGATCTTATGTGTGGAAGCGTATTTCAATTGTTCGAAAGAAACAACGAAGAATTTGTAGAATGTCTGAAACATAACAAACTAAATTTGGTAATAGCTGAGAAAGTTAAAATTGAAAAATAAAAAATAGTGTCACAAAACCCTCCTACTGGTCAAACCCTGCCACACAAGGCAACAGGGCATCACCTTTCGATGAAGTCCTTTCGGATAGGAATTACTTGTGACAATTACTAGTTTGAATTTTGGTATAAATAAACGTTTCATTTATAAAGATTTGTATACTACATCACCTAATATCAAATTCTGCATCAACATCGGCGACACCACCAGCATCATCGGGTCGCTATTATCACCATTATTGGGGCAATAACATCATTTGTACCTCGAGTAATTGTTCCGTAGCTAATAATACGTTAATTTTATTCACTTCCTCTACAACGCCCCCGCCGGACATACCTATATATATCCGGCGTTACCACCGATACATAGGAAATCTTAATTTCCTATGCACGGTTTGCAATGCAAACCGTTGAATAGTTGATAACCATGGCAAACGTTAATCCGACAGCGCAGGGAGGCAGGATTGCCAGGCAAGGCCTTCTAGGCCAGCTTTACGAACACACGCTGGGCTGGGCAGGCGGACACAAATTAGCAAGCAGTGCCATGGCTGTTACATTAGCAGGCGCAATAACGGTAGGAACACTGTTATCTTCAGGCGGGTCTGCAAGAGAAGCCGTAAACGCGAACACAGACTCCCGGCCAGCCGTTGTGCAAACTGCCTCTTCGCAATCCCAAACAGCTTCTGAAATTTATTACAGCCAGGTCCGCGCATCGCTTTTACAGGATGTGCCTGAGTTGGCGAATTATCAAAGCGCTTTGGATTACACAGCGCAACGCATGGTGGATATGAGAAATGTTTACGGGTTATCATTGGATGAAGTCCGTTCCCCGGTTGCGAAATGGGTGCAGGCTAATATTGATTGGGACAGGAAAGGGGAGAGGTTGGTAGGTCTTTCAGAAGGTACGGATTTAATACCTGATGCGATGCTACAAGGAAATTTCACAGCAAACCAAAATGCAAACGATCTCACTGTGGCAATGAAAAAACGGGGAATCGATAATCAACACTTGGCTGCGCTTTCCAGTTACGTGGACGAGTTAATAGCGGAGCACGATCAGATATGGAATGATATTAACGATCCACAAAAACTGGAAATGTATTTGGATACAGTAGATGGTGAAATACCGCTTCCATTCACGGCAGAAATCGCAGTCAGATATGAATCTGCTATCAGAACATCCGGCACGCTGAGGGATAAACAATCTTGGGGACTACTTGGGAGACTTTTACACATTCAAAGACCGGAAGGCTCCAATGAAGAACTAAGAAGGAATGAACAATATTTGTCTTCCTTGTTAGCAGTGGGGGGAGATGGAAAAATATCCGAAAATGTACTCTACTTCGAAAGCGATACGTATCCAAGAGGTATAACAAGGGGCGACAGACAAACAATGTTCAGAATGTCTCAGCAATTAAAACAGGCGATAAAAGAATTTGGAACTTTATTGGATCCGGATTATTTAGCTCCCAATCTACCTAGTGTGGAATCCGTGAAAGCTGCAAAGAACTATTCGTGGCCAACGAATGTCAAAAATGCAGAAATAGTACACGTTTTCGTACACGGAAATCCACAAGGAATCACAAGTTCGTATAAAAGAACTTTATTCCTAAAATAAATCAAGCACTCTTGCACAAATATGAATTTATCGGACTGATCAATGAACTCATTGGATTGTTTGAAGATGATGGTGATATACATTTGTTACCCAAGGCTTGTGGTATAATCCTGCCTGGACCTGAAGTTTGTGTAACAGCACTGCAACATGAAGAGGTACAGTCTAGGTTAACATCGCATGTGGACGCAAATTGACAACTTCCTCCTTTAGTAGCGCCCGGCGGTGTTGTGTCAAGATTACACTTTCCGATTACTAGGAAATCTGGCGGATTGTTAGAAGCTGGGCAATCTGTCGGGTTTGATTTGCCGCTATTCTCTATCGGCGTCTTAGCGGCATCGTATCCAATATTATTCACAATCGAACACGGCTCGCATTTTTTGAGTGTAGGATCGCAGTAAGGCGCACTGGAACTTTTTGAATTGCAGAACGCATTATAACCTGCCGTGTCAGTATTATCCGCAGGGTCGCAGTCCCAGACGTTGTAATTGTATCCGGATTGCGCTCTCTCAGCATTAGGTGAATTGCCCATAATCTGGCCGCCTTTCTTGGCTGTCTGTCTCCATACAACGCTTTGTTTATCATTTGCTACAACAGGGCCAG
>JACPZZ010000004.1 GCA_016195275.1 Candidatus Aenigmatarchaeota archaeon
CGGCAGAGCATTTCTTTGCTCTGTTGAAAGAAAGGACGAAAAGATTCTGGAATATTTTTCGTTCTTGGAACGGGATAGATTCGTTCATGGGAAGTTTTATGGGATTCTATAACTTAGGGAGGTCGTTAAGTTGACAGGCTCAACAAGTTTAAACCATCTTTTGTTAAGGCGGATAGAACATCGTTTAAATTCGTGTCCGTTGTTCAAAATGTCTTTTCGGTCTTTCCAAATATCCTTTCTTGCTTCCTGAACAATGTCGCTGGGAAGGAAAGAGGTCTTGCGTATGTCTGAATATGTCAAATGGTGCAGATCCACAGACGAAATCGCTAAAGGCAGTTGCAGGCAATGCGCGGTGAGAACACGCAAATATTCAAGGAAGAATGCATTTAGAACCGTCGCCTTTGAACGTGTTAAGCCTATGCTATTCAAAACTATGCACTTTCTCACGAACTCACAGAATACGCGTTACTGTAGACAGGATTTAAACATTTCGCTTGAAGCGTTCCGATACGCTCGGTTCCTCCCATCCATGAATGGTGTGGGTATCGTTGAGGTGAATTGATGATTTTAAGCAGCGGCTGATACTAATATTACATAGATTCTTATGGCCCAGGGACTGGTTACTCTTGCAACGGCCGCGTTTGGCTGGATACCCGAAAAATTCGAGAAAGAGTTGCAGCCTGTCAAGGTAGGCTTGGAAAAATCAGGGATGAGGTATCTCCTGAAAACCTGGGTTTCCATGTCAGCTGCTGTAGGTGCGGTAGCCGCCATTTTCTCGTTTTTCCTCATTGGTTTGTTATCATTCAGCCTGCAGATGGAAATTTCAAGCACGATACCGCTGCTGGTTATGCTTCCGCCGCTTTTTGGCGCCTCCGCTTTTCTGGGCATGGTCTTTTACCCTTACCAGCGGGCGTTAGCCAGAAAAAGGTCCATAGACACAAACCTGCCGTTCGCGTTAAACCACATGGCAGCCATAGCAGCGTCCGGTGTCCCGACATACGTAATGTTCAGTTTGCTGACAACGTTCAAGGAATACGGTGAAATATCAAAAGAGGCGCAAAAAATAGTGAGGAATGTGGACACGTTCGGGTTGAGCATAACATCCTCTATACAACAGGTAGGCGAACGCACGCCTTCAAAAATTTTCAAACAACTTCTCGAAGGCATAAAATCCAGCATAGAAACCGGCGGTGACCTTAAAAAATTCCTTAGCGACCAGTCCAAAAACGCACTTTTCGAGTACAGGATAAAAAGGGAAAAGTACATGGAGTTGCTTTCAACATACGCAGACTTTTACACGGCGCTCCTGATCGCGGCGCCGCTTTTCCTCGTCTCAATATTAACCGTCATGAACATGATCGGGGGCGCCGTCGCCGGCGCCTCGATAGAAAGTGTCATGGTTATAGGGATATTCATAGGCCTGCCTCTTGTCAATATCGCATTCCTGCTGTTCGTCCATTTGACTCAGCCTGAGGTCTAAGTATGACGCTAAAGAAAAAAGGTTTAATAAACTGGGTGTTGCGCAACAAAAAAAGGGGGGCGGTAATTGTAGGCTCCCTGATACTGGCAATTGTTTTTGCTGCCCTGAACATACTTTACTTTTCTCACGATCCCCTGATCTTCCAGCTTCTGGGAACCTTGTCGATAGCGTTTGCCCTCGGACCTTCTCTTGCAATAAGCTACTCTGAATACTCTACGGCCCGGGAAATAGAAACAAAATTTCCGATGTACCTGACCGACGTTGTGGACGGCGTTCGCGCAGGCATGACGCTGCCGATTGCAATGAAAACCGCGGCAAAGCACGATTACGGAAAACTTAACCCCTCGGTCAGGCAGATGTCCGCACAAATGGACTGGGGCGTGCCTTTCGATGACGTGTTAAAGGCATTTTCAGAATCCTCGGGCACGCCGATAATAAAAAGGACTGTGGCTACGATAATCGAAACGCACAGGTCTGGAGGAAATATTGTCGAGGTCTTGCAGGCGATTTCCGGCGCAATCCTCGAGGTAAACAAGATAAAATCCGAGCGCGCATCTCACATATACGGGCAGATGATAACAGGCTACACCATATTCTTCGTATTTCTTGCCGTGCTGATAGGTCTGCAGAAATTCCTTCTTCCTTCGCTCTCTGGTCTGGGCGGCAGCCTGGAAGGCGGCTTATCCGGCAACGTAAACAGCGGCTTATACGACTTAATGTTCACTGCCATGATAGTCATTCAGGGCGCGTTCTCAGGCCTGGCAATAGGCAAAATGGCCGAGGGCTCTATTTTCGGCGGGGTAAAACATTCTGTCGCATTGGTCTCAATAGGCTACGGGGCATGGGTAACAGCAGGTGCCATAGTTTAAATTGGGTTTGGTGAATATTATGTCGGCCTCCAGAGATTTCGACGCGATAAACCAACGGGATAACGCCAGAAAACAAAGCGGCTATGCAAGCAGGATCAACGGACGCGGTATCGATAAACCAATAATGGTAACGGAGTACACAGACAGGATCAGGGATAACGGCACAGACTACAAAGTTACAGTTAAAAATTACGTCTGGAAAAAAGGTTTTCGCGTCCCTGTCGGCCCTTATGCAAAGCCGGACCATGAAGCCATGATATTCATAACAGACAGCGCGACAGGCCGTACTCATGCAATAACTTATTCCCACAACGAACGTGTTTACTGGAATGGAAAGCACCAAAGGCATTAAATCGATGGCTCCGAAAGAGGGCCGCGCAACAGTCTGGTACACAAAAGCGGCGCAAAGATTTGCGGACGCAACGCAAAAAATAATCAGGCACAACGACCAGGAGCTTCCTGAAGTTGTAGCTGCATTGCCCGTCAATTTTGAAAATTCGTCTTTCTACAACCAAAAAAATTATCTCAACCAAGATGTAAAGGCTGCTTTCACCAGACCGTCAGAGCTTTACCAAAGGGTGGAAGCATTGGAAGCTGGCAAAGTAAAAAAACGCGGGCCGGGAAGGCATACGGTATAAAAAATCTGCGCCTCACTGGTTATTTGCTTCTTTACACGAATTTGATGTCTGCGGATTCTATCGTGGCTGTCGCAGCCGCGTTCGAGCCGCTGCAGTTATGCGGTATGCGCACCCTTGTTATTGCATTGGTGTCGATGCTCGTGTTGCTGACGGAAACAGGCACGCCCGGACCTAAACTAAGGTTGGCCGGCGCGATAATATACTCCGCGCTGCTGCCGTTGTTGAAAAGTACGACCATCTTGAAATCGCCCAGCGGTACGTTACCCTGGTTTATTACCTCGGTAGAAAATCTTTTTAGTGTGGAGTTGTAAACAGGCGTTTCAAACGCCAGCCACGCCGAAGAACAACCAACCTGTTTTGAACCTTTTTCATTAAGCGTCTGCGTTTGTGTGCGCGAATAATCCAGAACCCAACTGCTTAATATTATTCCGACCGCCATAGAGAAAGCGACAAGAAGGACCGTAGCTATCAGCGGCGACAAACCCTTTTTCCTGAAAGTCTGCCAAAAGGTCGTTTCCATATCAAGTATTTGGTTGATCAACCCAATAAATAGTTTCTCCACATCCACTTTTGGTCAAGTCAGTTTTTTTCAAAATTTTCCCGTTTGATCAAACTTCGTAGGAAACGTGACATACTCCCACCCTTAAAAGGTGTGGGGTTTCCCGCTCACAAAGGTTAAAGTTTCCTATGCAAGGTTTGCCGTGCAAACCTTTGTCTTAAAGTTTGTTTGGTCAAGCTTTCTAGCTAAGAAAGGTTACAAGCTGTTAACCGTGCCGACAACAGTGTACCTGCTCTGGCACAAGGCCGTTACTCTTATCTCGCGCCATGCCACACCCAAAGGCATTACACCGCTCAGTATGTAGTTGTTAAGCTTGACCGAAGATCCCACACCCAAGTTTCTCACAGTAGCGTCAATGTTGGGCACTGTTGTGTTTGTATAAGTCACGCCGTTGGCGTCTCTTACCATTATTCCTGTGATATTCAATATCTCGGTTCCGGTCGAATATGTTATTGTCACATTAAACCTGCTTCCGTCGCCTGCAGTGCTGTTGCCCAGCACAGAAACATCGTCCCTGTCAACCAAAAGCGTCGAGTAAGCGCACAAAGTCTGTTGTTCACCGCGCTGGCCTATGGATTCCGTTTGTTGCTGTGTGAAGCCGGTTATCCATAAGACTAAGACCGCAGCTACGGCCATCGTGAATCCTATCAGGAGAACAGACGCTATCAACGGATTAATACCCTTTAAATTTTTCATGCTATCTTACTCTAAAATTTGACCGAACCGGTTACAACATACTGGCTCTGGCATAGCCCGGTTACGCGAAACTCTGCCAACGCTAAACCAGAAGGTACGGTACCGCTTAGTATGTAATTGATAAATTTATTCGAGGATCCTACAGCCCAATTTCTTGATACCGCGTCTGCGTTTGGCAGGGTAATATTTACATAAGTTATTCCGTTAACGTCTCGTACAGTAAATCCGGTGATGTTCAGTGTTTCCGTCCCTCCAGAATATGTAACAGTAACATTAAGGTTGCTGCCCACAACATTGACATCATCCCTGTCAACACTAAGGACGGAATAACCGCACAAAACCTGGCGCTCGCCGCGCGTTCCTACATTTGTGGTCTGCTGTTGCGTGAATCCGGTTATCCAGACCACTAAAATAGCCGCGACAGCCATTGTAAACGCAACCAGAAGCACAGAAGCGATTAACGGCGACAAACCCTTTTTTGTTGAATTTTCATCTGAAAAGGTAATCATAATTTTTCTCCTAATATTACTTATTTCTAACGTCTTATTTAAGCTTTTGTCAGACACTTTTGTCAACAAAAGCGTAATCCGGGCAATTAGCCACTATCCTGAACCTCGTTATGTTAGACACGCCGTTGACTATGAACGACCTCGGCTCGCCCGCCGGCAGTGTCGTGTTCTGTTTGTTCGTTACGCTGGCATCGGTTTCCAGGGAAACGCGGCTTATTCCGCTGCCGTTATAAAGGAATAGCGTGAAATTCTGCAAACCGATCCTTCCGTCATTGTTTATTATCGCAATAAGCTGGCTGGAAGTCTTGTCGTAAGTGTACGTATCAAGGTTCATTCTTGCGTAAACGCAGTTTGCCTCGTTGCCCTTTGTAGTCAGTGTGGCGGTTTGCTGTGTCATATACTGGGTCGCCCACGTCGCAAGTATGGCTGCTATGGCCATCGTAAACGATATCAGAAGGACCGCAGCGACTAACGGGGAAACGCCCTTGCTTGATTTGCCGGGCATGGCTCTTTTTGTAATAACCATAATATTAATTTTGCTTTTGGCTCTTAAATATAGTTTGCAAGAGCTCCTTCTGAAAGAATGCTTATCAGTATTTTTTGGTTATTTCTATGATCTTTGCTGTATCATCGTCAGACAGGTCAATAACGTCCTTTTGGAACAAAACCTTGACTTCCTCGGCCGTTTTCGGCAGGTTGTTTATTATTTTGACTACCAGATCCTCCCTCAATTTTTCTATGCCTTTCAGCTCCCCGGCTATCTTTTCGTCGTCTTCGACCTTTGAAAATTTGCGCAGGTGCTCCAGGCTCGATTTCTGTTCGTAGCTTAATTCGCCCTCTTTTTCACGCTCTTCCAGCACCTTCTTTGCTTTCGGGTAGGAAACAAATCTCTCTTGCAGGACTTTCATTTTCCCAGCCTCCTTATGTGTTCCGGCTTTATCGCAAGAATCTTCTTCTTATTGCCGTCCATGACGCTGACTATATAGGCATCGCCCCTCTTTCCTGCAATCTTGCCTGCCATACCCTTGAATCTGGGAAACGGCATGCCGTTAGCCGATGCGGAATCGGGTAGAATAACTACGGTATCGCCGGTCTCGAAAGATTGCAAATACATGGTTATCGGTGTTTTAGAAGACTTTCTCAGCTTTTTCTTGGTTCCCCATCTTACTCCGTGCGACCTTGTTGTCATAACATCAACCCTTTTATTTGTCGGCCAAACGTATTAAACCTTGATTTTTTCTATTTCTACCACGTCCAAGGCCTTTACTTTGGCCTTGTTGTTTATTACGCCCGTAAAAGACGGCTCTGTGCGGCCGTCATCGCCGGTGACCAGTTCTTTGATGTACATGCCGGCCTCGGTTTTTATCACAAATTCGGCCTCCTTGCGCGATGTGATACGGCCCGTTAATTTTAGTATCCTTCGCTCCCGGATCAAATCAGCCCTTCTGTGCGCGACGCGCACGGGCGTCCTCTGCTTCACCAAATCCTTGATCCCCATTATTTTTTTAATGTCCTCCTTTCCCACCGGCTTTTCGAATTTTACAACTATTTTGTAGGTTTTTGTAAGTTTCGCTGCCTTTATTTTTCTGGCCGTGTCCTTGTTGCAGAATTTTATAAGTTTGACTTTAACTCTCCTGTCCTTGTTTATCGCATTCTCCATTTCCTTAAGCCGCAGTTTTCTTTTTACAGGATGTTGCAGTTCCATTACAAAAGGGCGCCACCCCAGGCAACGCGCATTGATATCTTCGCGACCAGATCCATGAAAACTGCTGCCCGACGCTTTCGCTGTTTTTATCAGGGGCTTTGCTACGATCTCCTCAACAGACGTGGCGTACATCTTGCCTTTTTGTTTGCAGATTTTGCAGCCCCTGCCGTTGCAATGCCGGCACGGCCATTTTGTCTGCGGAATCCCGCGCACCAGCTTCTGGTAAAGCCCGTAAATCCAGATTTGTGAAGGTTTTATCTCGATTTCGTTTTTGTCCATATCCAGAAGCACAACAATATCCGGATTTTCGAAATCGGCTTTTTTGCCTGTGTTTTTTTCGATCATTTTTCCCAGTTCCCTGTTTATTTCAGCCTTGACCGGCTCGCAATACTCAGTTCCGATCAGTTCCCACAATACCTCTTCCCTGTCTGCGATGTCGCCGGAAACTTTCGTACCCACGACAAAGGTTTCATATTCGAACCTGAAAAGTTTTTTCATTGCCTTTTTCATTATATCGTTTAGTTTGTCAAACAAATTACCGCATATTTTGCAGGTTGGCTTTTGTTTTGCTGCGTTGTTCTTGGCATTCCTGAAAACGTAATCATTCAGGTTAACCGCGTCTATGTCAATTTTTTCTCCGGCATCATCAGAAAAAGCAAAAACATCCCTTATCGCCTTTCCGCGCGCGGCGTTGGTCGTGCCTTTTGTCAGCTGCGCAAATGCACGCCCCAGGCAATGGTCGCACACATACCCGTTTTTCATTATGGCCTTTGCCTTCTCAAGAATCTGAGTTGTCATATTTTTCTCACATTTATCGAATTTTCAAATATCTCGATTATCGCGCAATGCGCTTTCCCGTCAGGCCCCAACCCCGTCGCTGAGCCCGGATTTACGAACATTATCCCTTCCTCTTGCCACACATCCTGCTGGTGAGTGTGTCCGTACAGCAACACATCAGCGTCGTACCTTTTCGCGATTTGAAACAGTTGTTCCTTGTCGCCGCGCGGCATGACTTGGTAGCTGTGCGTAATAACTATCCTCTTTCCTTCTATATCAACGCTTTCCATTTTCGGCAGATCCAGGTGATCCATGTTTCCTCTTACGATTTTATGAGGCTTGCCGGATTTTTTAACAAAATCAATTACTTCTTCGCCCGTCAAATCGCCCGTGCAAACTATCACGTCGCAGCTGTAAAGTTCTTTTTTAATTTCCTCGGGAATTTCTTTTGCGCGATCCGGGACATGCGAATCGCCGAATATGCCTATCTTCATAAACTTCACATCTAATTGAGCTAACTTCCACAAATCACAGATATTGTACCCGTGGTAGTTGCATATCCCATCCAAGCAGGACTATCTACACTTCCTGTAACTACACTGCCTGCGCTTGCATTGCCTGATATGTTGAAATTTTGGACAGGTCTGTCCTTAGTTATTGGATTAATTGGAAAAACAATTAACTCGGCTTGTGGGTCTTTGAATATTGTGAAACTGCCTTGAACACAAAAACTCCCAGTGGTACAGCAGGGCGAATAGTTTCCCTTTCTGGGGTCATTTCCAATTGGATAGACGTGTTCAAAGTGGCTCATTTTATCGCTCCAACTAACATCTTCCGGCCTGTCCAAAATGTTCGCTACCCTATATCCAACTTGGTTATTAACAGGTTCAGACTTTACATAAACTCTTTGGCCTTTATCATTTAGTATTTCAATCGTTACAAACTCTTGTCCGTTAATACGATATTTTATGATATTTTTCATAACTCACATCCTCATCCCAAACTGCCTGGCAAGTTGGGCAAAGCCCCCGCGCTTTAAATTTTTCCCGCCAAGTATCTTCATCATTTTCTTTGTCCGGTCGTAATGTTTCATCAGTTCTTTTACCTCGTCTTCTTTCAATCCCGACCCTTTGGCAATGCGTTTTATCCTGGAAGCTTCTATTAATTCGGGGCTTAATTTCTCTTTCGCCGTCATCGAGTCCATCGCAGTCTTCCATTTGACCATCTGTTTTTCCTGCACATCCGCCATGCCGTCCGGAAGTTTTAACCCGGGTATCATCTGCATCACCTGTTTTAACGGGCCCATTTTTTTAATGGATTCTATTTGTTCGTAGAAATCCTGCAGCGAATATTTACCGCTCATCATGTTCTCCGCAGACTTCGTCAACTCGGGAGATTTGATTTCCTCCGCCTTCTCTATCAGGCTTTGCAAATCTCCGTATCCGATCAACCGCGACACGAAACGCTTCGGGTCGTATTGTTCAAATTCGTCGACTTTCTCGCCGACGCCTATGAATTTTATCGGCGCGTTTACGATTGAACAGGAACTAAGCGCGGCGCCTCCTTTTGCAGTGCCGTCCATTTTCGTTACTATGACGCCGGTTATCCCAACGAGCTTTGCAAATTCTTCCGACTGCTTTCCCGCGACCTGCCCGATGTCTGCCGGAATTACAAGGAACACTTCATCCGGCTTTATGGCATCGCGCAGGTTTTTCAATTCTTCTGCAAGTTCGGCGTCCAATGCGTTTCGCCCGGCAGAGTCAAAGATAATGACTTCCCTGTCAGAAAATTTTTTAATTGCCTCTGCCGCGGTTTTCGCCGGATCGTCGCCCTGCGCATACGATGGAACGCCTATCTGGCGGCCCAGCTGCAATACCTGCTCCTGGGCTGCCGGCCTGAACGTATCGCAGCCGACCAACGCGGGCTTCAAACCCTTTTTTGTAAAGAATCTTGCAAGTTTTGCTGCTGATGTGCTTTTTCCACTGCCATACAGCCCTACCAGCAGGATTTTCTGCCTCTTTAATTCCACAGAGCCTGTTTCCCTTCCTAAAAAGTTAACAAGCTCGTCGTAAACGGTTTTCACCATATGCTCCTTTGCGGTTAAGCCCACCGAAGGTTTTTCGTTAAGAACCTTTTCGCGTATCCTGGATGACAAGTCAAAAACAAGCTTAACGTCAACGTCGGCCTGCAACAAAGCCCTTTGAAGGTCGCGGATAAACTCGTCTACGACAGATTTGTCCACAAAACCTTTGCCAGTTACCTTGCGAAGCGCCTCCGATAAGGCGGCGCCGAGTTTGTCCAAAACCATGGTATGATATTATATTTGATAATAAAAAACAGTCTTTGGCAAAGAAAAATACGTTAAATGCCGATTTTTATGCTTATTTATTTTTACTACTGCTTAGTGAAGGTTTATATGTTAAATCTAATCCCGGAATCGTTTGCCCATAAAGGGCTTGTAGTTCGTGGTATCGCAGAATCGCATCCTGCCTCTGTGCTCAATAACGCGCTTGAAGCGCTGGGTGTTAACTTTGACACCGGCCCAGAAGACGGCCCGGTCGACAAAGAGTTGTTGAAACGGATGGCAGCCGATGTCCGGGTTGAAACAGACTATTGGGATTTTTGGAAAGGCCTGATATGCGATCTTGGCGCAAACCCAAAATCGGTCCAATGGGCGCTGGCAAGGGTAGATAAAGCTGAGACGATCTCTCTTAAGGAACGCCGGATCGTAAATGAAATAAAACCGAAAAAACTTTACATTGAAGGCTGTACAAAATATCCTTCCTCTGTCATAGGCTTTGTCGCACAGCATGCAGGCGCTAATGTCGTGTACCTTGACGAAGGGTTTGCGCCGTATGAGGAATGGCAGGAAAGCCGTTTTAGTCTGGATTTATCGTATGTCCAGAAAGGCCGCGAGGCGCATTGGGCGAATCAGGTCTTGCGTAACAAGCCGCGAGGAACTTCCCTTTTGATAGCAGGAAAAAATCATCTGGTAAGGCCTTATTACAAAGATGTTCTGAAGGAGCGTTCCAGGATTCACATAGGCAATTTTCCAAACATGTTAAAAGAAAAAGGCATAGCGTTCACGATGTACGCAGACCTTAGCAACGGGCCGGCACAGGCTGTTCGTAATATGTGACCTCCTCTTCGTACTAAAGTACGAAGCTTCCTTAACAGAGTCACAGACTCCAATACGGAAGCGTCAGGTTATCTGTTCGCTGACAGATTTTAGGGCTATTAGAAAACCTTTGGTTTTCTAATTGAGAAAATCTAACGATTTTCTCAACGGTCACCGTTGCTTGTCGCGGGCTTGTAAACTCAAGCCCGAGCCCGCATTTCCTATGCATGAAAACCCACAGGTTTTCATTGAATAGTTTAAAGTAAAGAATGTATTTAAAATATATGGATTATGGAGTTCCTATACCGTTTACCCGATATGCTTTTTATTATCGCACGCGAGCCTCAGGCGGGCCTGAACCCCGCTAATTAAACAATCGCTCAATTATTTTGTCTGAATCGAATTCTTCCAAATCCCCGTAGTTTTGCCCGACGCCTAAAAACAAAATCGGTTTTTTTATCGTATGCGCTGCGGATAAGATGGCGCCGCCCTTTTCATAAACGTCCGCTTTGGTAAACACGACCGCGTCTACGCCAACCGCGTCAGGTCCTTCCGGCCGTATCCGCCAAAACGACATCGATGTTATGCGCTGTTGCGTACTTCATTGCATCAAAAATTACGGCTGCGGAATCCGCGCCGTAGCTGTGCTTGATCACCTTTATTCCCAGCCTGTCTCCGTGCACTTGCACCTGTTCTATGCCGGCTGCCCGAAAAGAGTCGCCGGCGGCGAAAATGCAGCTTATCCCTTTGTCTTTCAGGTAGTGGCCGATCCGGGCAAGCGAGCTTGTCTTGCCTGCGCCGTTATAACCTATAAACAAAAGCAAAACAGGCTTGCTTGTTTTTTTGACAAATTCCGTTAATTCAATATCATCCTGGGACAGGATTTCTGCAACGCTAACGCGCAAAGATTCATTTACCGTGCCTTCAATCTTAGAGCGCTTTAAACTCTTTCCAACAAGACTTTTTTCAACGTCGCCGCATATTTTCTCGGCGACTTCTAAAGCGACATCATTTTCCATCAAACCGATTTTCAAATCATCAATAATGTTTTCTACGTCCTCGGATTTGACTGTTACTTCGGTTATTTTCTTTGTAAATTTTTTAGTTATCTTTTCAAAAAACCCCTGCTTCTTTGTATCAGGTTCGCCTTCATTTCGGGTTGCCTCGGGCCTTGGCCTCGTTTCTTCGGTTCTGTCCAGCTCTTTTTCTATTTCTAGTGATCTCTCTTCCTGCGTTGAAGATTCTTCTTTAATTTTTTTGGCAAATTCTACAACAGGTTTTTCGATAATTTGTCTCTCCAAAGGCTCTTCTTTAGCCGCTTCCTCCGATTTTTTAGAAACAGCCTTGGTTATGTTTTCTATCGATTCTTTTATCTTTTTCTTCAGAAAACCGAACATACTACCACTCAATGAATATCGGCTATTTGCTTTTCTTCTCGGAATAATTCATTTCGCCTGCAAGATTTTCTATTTCAGGCAATATGGATTGTATCTGCGCTGTGACGCTTCCAATATCCTTCAATAGTTTTGAATAAGACTCTTCCATGTCTTTCATCCTTTGTCCGAGGATTTTTTTTGCATTATCCTTGCTTTCTTTGATAACTGTGTCGGACCCGATGGCGATCATTATTTTATCCGCGTCTTCGATATTTCCCTGGACAAAGGCGCCGGCCCCCAGGGGTATAAGGGCGCTGTGTTTGTCCGTGGTTACCTCGTCCAGCGCATTTACAGCAGCTTGCGTCTCGATAACGGCGGATTGCATGGCGTCTGCCTGTTTGCTCATATTGTCCAGTTGTTCCTTAAGGAACTGGTACAAAAAATATTTCTGCTCAAGTTCCTTTTTTTTGTCCTCCATCATATCGCCTTGAACATTAATCATGGGTAATACTTATATAACTTGGTGCCGTTTTCTTCCCTTATAACAATGAAATTGGCCGAATTGACGCTTTTTTCCGTGACAAGATAATGCACGCCCAGTTTACTCGCAACCGCTGACGGGTCCAAGCCTTCGGCAACCAGCCCTGCAAGAATCTTCCTGTCCTCCAACCGCTGCCTGTATTCGTTTGTGAAAACCTCAAGCTCGGAAATGCGGGGATTAACCGGGTATTTTCCGGAGACCAGGGCGAACCAGATTTCATAATCGCCGTCCGCGATCACCAAACCTGGCCTGCTGTCATTATTCTTAAGCCATTCAGCAAGCTTGAACTGCGCCGCGTCAGGTGTGTCTTTTGATACGCAACAATTCCTGAGGTTTGTAGCGTTTACATACGGGTTCAGTATCAAAAGTGCGGCAATAACGCACGCCAATATGCCCCTCGCCGTCTGGTTCATTTTCTTGGTTTCGACGGATAGCCGGATGGCCCCAAAGGCCGCTATCGGAGGCGTGGCTACAGCAAGCATATCGTGGAATTTGTACTGCGTGCCCGGTATATGGAAAATTGTAAAAATTACTGTGAACAAAAAAACCAGGAGCTGCAGGTTCAGTTTGGTTTTGCGCGCATGCGCAACACCTATCATTGAAAGCAATAAAAATGTCAAACCCATTCTTGCGCCCGGCATAAAACTGAAGAAAATGTCATTGATCCTGTCCAGCCCGGCAAATCCGGCCTTGTAATACCAGATCGTATTCTCCCATTTCTGGTCTGCCGCATTGTTTATTATTTGCAGGTATTTAGGAGTCCATACAGACGAGGCAACCAAAACGGCCGCGAAAAAAACCGCCATTTGTCCGGCACGTATGCGTTTTTTTTCTTTGAAATTAAATAGGAAACAAATGAAAATCATAGAAACCAGGTAAATCCCTGAAAACGAATGCGCCAGAAAAACCAGCCCGGATATCATGCCGGATTTGAGGTAGTCCCTCTTTTCAACAAAATAAAAAACGATAGGCATAAGCGCCATGGACAAAAGTTGTGGATATTCGCCCGCAGCGAAGACCTCTGTCAAGCTCGCTTGCACAGCCCCGAAAAAGGAAAATAACACAGCCTCCCTCCTGCCGAAAACGCTGCCATAGATGTAAAACGCGACTGGAAACATGGAGTACAAAAAAAGGCCCATCAAAACGACTATTTTATAAGTTTCGACGCCTGTGAAGGAAAACAAAAACGCGATCCAGTGAAAAAGCGGTGGGTAGGTATACCCTATATCCGCCAGCGGTTCCCACGTGGACGGTATCAATTCATTAGGTACGACATACGCAGCGATCTCCGAGTGCAGCGCCGCATCATAAGTAAGCGGTAAAGGATTTACGATTTTTAATCCGGAGACAAAAAGGTAAACAAAAAGTATTGCGGGGGCTAAAAAGGCGTATTTGCCGGCCTTCACTTCCTTGGCCTCTTTTTGAAATAATCCGCCAGTATCGTGTTATGATCAAAAGCCAGTTTCATCCCGGATATCTCTTTCCTAGAAAACAGTTTTGCTTCGGCGGCATCGTCTCCGCCTTTCAGGCGGCCGCTTTTTTTCCTGCACGAGAACACAATCGCTATTCTTTGGATTTTATCTGGGTTCCGTTTCGGGTCGGAATAGACCCCTGCCAAACGTTTTATTTCAACATCCAGACCGGTTTCTTCTTTTACTTCCCTCACCGTAGCGTCCTCAACACTCTCCTTATTTTTAACATGCCCGCCCGGCAGCGCCCAATAGCCTCTGAAGGGTTTAGCGAGCCTTTTTATCAATACTATACCGCCTTCAATTTCTGCTATTCCGTCCACGGTAACACGGGGAAATTCCATGACAATCCTCTACAAAAGTTTTATGCTTCCTGTGAGCTTGTCTATTTTTTTGTCGTCGCCGGGCCCTATGGCCAACGCAGTAGTTGTTCCGGGTTCCAATTCTGTCAGCCCTGCATCGGCGACCAGAAAACAGGGCAATCCCATTTTTCTTGCCTTGGCCTGCAAGTCCTTGAGAACATTTTCCCCGCGAGCTTCAAGCATTATTTTCTTCGAACCGCCTTCTTCCCATACCCACAGGGATTTTTTGTCCGCGTTAAGCACCGCTCCCACAGATGCGTGGCAGGCCTGAACGGTTTTTTTACCCACAGACATTCTGACATCTGTGCGTATCAGTATTGCCTGCTTCACCTGCCCGCCTCCTTAACCGAGTACAGGATCCGTTGCACTACTGTAATGCCTGAAAGAACTATAAGGAACAGCGACGCATAGGCTATAATCGCAGATCCATAATACAAAGATGCCGCCGCAGAAGCCAGTAAAATTGAAACGCGTTCAAACCTTTCCAGAAGGCCTCCCATTTTCCTTAGATCATTTTCGCTGGTGACGATTTTCTTATGGTCTGCGTAAGCCCTCGTATAGGATGTCATAGTGCTGAAAAAAAGCAGGGTGGCGAGGGAAATTTTTGAATCTACTAAAATATTCGGCGCGTCGTAAAACATCAGGCCGACTATTATGAATGCCTCTACAAACCGGTCTGATACGCCGTCTATGTAAGCCCCCAGCTTCGTTGTTTTTTTCCTATATTTTGCGACTGAACCGTCTATATAATCCGCTGCAAAGGCCGCTAAAAACAGTATCACCGACTGGCCCAGGTTCCTGTACACAGCTGATACCAAAAAACCCGCGGCGCCCAACACCACCGAAAGCAATGTCCACTGGTTGGGAGTCATAGGTATTTTAGAAAATAACTTGCCCGCAGCTGTTTCAATTTTATCAACCGCCTCGGGTCGTCCGGACTTAAGCAATTTACCACGGCTCCTTTTTAACTCCGATTTTGTACCCTATAACGTTTGCTGTCAGGTGTATTATTGGCGTTATTATCAGCAACAGCATAATCGTGTCGATTTCAATATTATAAATCAAGGACGCGAAAAAAATGGCGCCTGCCACAAAATCCAGCTGGTCCAGCACAGGCACGGGCGCGCCGCGCTTTAGGCCCAACCGTCTCTTGATAAAGCTCCCGGCCAAATCGCCGATTAGGGCGCCGAAAGCTATTATGCCCGCAGACAACGGATTAATGGCAGCAGAAACCTGCAGGCCGTATAAATTTTGGGCAGAATTTTGCAAAAAACCGGCTGCCGTACCTGCAAAAACGCCTAAAAAAAATCCTTCAAAAGTCTTGCCGCCGCCGAAAATAGGCCTGCCGTCCGGAAAGTTTTTTGAAAAATCTATTCTTGTCTTTCCCCTGGCAAGCGTCGCTGAACTGTTGGCAAAATACGCTGGCAGTATCATCCACAAAGCGCTGAAAAAGTCAGGCATACGTTAAATAAAAACAAATCGAAATAAATATCATGGATTTTTCCGCGTTTTCGGGCTTCGTTGCCGGCCAATGGGGCTACCTTGGCATATTGGTAATCCAATTGATCAGTTCTTCCACCGTGTTTCTGCCTCTGCCCGGGCTGGCCATAATATTCCTTTATGGGGCAATGCTCAATCCTTACCTGGTCGGGTTGTTCGCAGGCACGGGAGCGGCAGTAGGCGAACTGACAGGTTACGCCATTGGCTACGGAGGCCACAAGCTTATCCTAAGGACAAGCAAAAACAAGAAAATAGCGGACAAAATACGGCGCCTTTTCAGAAGATACGATTATTTTTTCGTTATAATTTTCTTTTCAGCCATACCTTTCCCTTTCGATATCATAGGCGTGCTGTGCGGACTTTCAAAATACGATGTCAAAAGGTTTTTTGTAGCTACGTTTATCGGGAACTCCATAAAATTCTCGGTTGTGGCCCTTGCCGGCTTTTACGGAACTACCTGGGTGTTGAAAATGTTCGGAGGTTAGTTGGTGTTCAGTCTACCAATGCCCCCCCCCGAGCACAAAAAACGAAGTTAAAGTTAGCCTTTTTGATATATTGTGCGGTAGTGTATATTAATAGGTTTATAATGACCAAACATAACAAATTGGGTGTTATAGATACCAGATTCTGTTATGCAAGTGAATTTTCAAGCGAAGACTGGGCTTATAACTATGGTGGACTGCCTGCATGTTGCAATAGCGAAAACGAACAATCTGCTGTTTGTCACGCACGAAGGCAAAATAGGTGTGTTAAAGGAATTTTACGAGAACATAACCACTTTCAATCATCTTTCGAAGATGTTTAGCTAACGTTTAGAAGATTTGGCCGTTTCCAATATCTTATTTATTCTGTCCAAAGCATCTTTTCTGCTGACAGTTTTGTCAGGCACATAACCCTTTACGTATCTGCCATTAAGTTTGATTTTTACTTCCTTCATACCTAAATAGGGGCTGTTTTCAGACATCGTATCACCGTTACTAAATTATCATGACATCCTCCCCGCACTAAAGTGCGGGGTTTCCTGCTAGGTTATTGTCATCCCGTACATATCTTTCTATTACGCTCTGTTGGACTCTTCCAACAGAATCCTTGAAATTACCACACGACCAGAGATGGCCTCTAGGATATCTCTTCCTGTAATTCGGATGCTTACGAAACATTTCATAAGCCGAAGCCCCTTTCAGAAGCCTGACGGCTTCTGACTGCGACATTGCCGGTTTTAGCCTTACGACAAGATGCACGTGGTCGGGCATTATGCCCGACTCGATTATTTCTATTCCGTGCCTCTGCGCCACAACGCAGATTATTTCTTTCAGGTCGTTCCTGTGTTCGGCTTTGCCGAACATTTCATACCTGTACTTCGTGCACCACTCGATGTGGTGTACATTGTTGCCGATAGCGTGCGCACTGTGCACAAATTCTTCCATAGAAACTCCTCCGAAACGTTTAAGTAGAACGAGAGCCCTATCACTCATTGAGACTTGAATGATAGGGCTAATTCGTTCCCTATCGGTTTTTTATTTTTTTCTAGAATAAGCGTGAGCAATTCATCTGGCGGGCTGAAGCCCGCAGATCTCTTGCTCTAACGATTAGATTTACGGCAGATATATATTTATGCTAAAAAACGAGGCTGAAAATGGGGTTTTCGTGTCTTCTTCCATTGTTTGATGTCGATTTTGATGTGCTACGTCACAAATTTTTGTATGTAAAGGTGGCAAGAAATATGTGCAATACCTAATACAACCGTTGGAAAATTATAATGTCCCTTGTTATACATTAGTTATATATACAATAGCAAAACTAGAAGCCGTTCCACTGATACCGTACCAATCCTCGTAGTCACTTTTCCAGATAGATGGGATAGGATTACCACTCGCCTGTATTTGTAATGGATTTTCAACGTAAACAGAACCGCCAGGAAATACTACTGTAGACGTAACCTGACGCATAATACTATCTGCTTTTGTATTAAACGTTCTGTTGGAAACTCCATGCTTTGTCATTTGACTGAATTCTCTCTGGACGATAGTGTTTAACTGAGAATTGCACGGTTCACATATTTGTATTACTTCTTTACCTCCATTGCACTTAGCAATAATATGGTGTCTGGTCAACTTAGGACACCACTTTCCACAATATCCGCACATATACATTTAGTTGTCATCCTCTACAACGTTTATCTCAATAACTTCCTAATTTAAGAAGCACCAATATCAAGCCCTTTTCGTTAGCTTATACCCGATTGGCTAAATTGCACTTCACTTTATTTGCCCCCGCCGCGATTCGAACGCGGGTTTAGAGGTGTCTGTTAACCCTTTCGCTGGCGGTAAGTTTTTCTTTCCGCTAGCGCTTTCTTTTTTCAAAAAGAAAGGGCTATCCGCAACCTCTTGTCTTATCCAGGCTGGACCACGGGAGCTTTGAATTACACGCATGCCTTGGTATGCATTAATCTCGTAATCACATTTCTCCCTGTAACGTTTAAATACATCGACCCGGATAAGTAATACGATACCATGGAACAATCTCCGGAAACAACAGTGGATTCAAAAAAGCTGTGCACGACATGCGGCTCTTCTGTGGTCTACGCCGGCACGTTTGTCGAATTTCTCTGCCCGAATTGCAACCAGGATCTTATCCGCCGCTGCGAAAAATGCAAGAACCTGAGTAATAATTACAAATGCTCCAAATGCGGTTTTATGGGGCCGTAAAAGCTAGAAACATACCGTAAAGCTGGAAGCATATCGATACAGTATACGATATGCTTCAGTCTGTGGCGGTATGTTTCGGACGGTGATCAAATGGGAAATGTAATGGTTATATTCCGTGTAATGCCCGAATCGACCGAAACAGACCTGGAAAAAATAAAAACAGAACTTCTTAAACTCGGGTCCAAAAAGGTTGAAACAGAGCCTCTGGCTTTTGGCCTGAATGCTGTCAAGGCCTATTTTGTGGTTCCTGACGCCGAAGGCGGGGCTGAAAAACTTGAAGAATCTGTCAAAAAAATAGAAGGCGTCTCAGAAGCGGAGATTACCGAAGTCAACAGGATGTTGTATTAGGACAGTGCTCGCAGTTTTCTTCCTCCCGTACACAGTTTGCAGCCACGCGTATACACGCAATCGGCACAGACTGTGCCGTAGCAGTTATTGCAGCCGGTTAACTTTGCAACCTTGCCGCAGCTCTGGCATAATGAAACCTTTTCCGTCATCTACCCACCTCTAAAGAGTGTGGGTTTGTAACTGGCATTTCTGCCGCTACGATTGGCTGGATGACGCATAGAAAACCTTCAGGTTTTCTTGCCTTGAAAATCTGATGATTTTCAAAGTTCAGCCTGCTAATCTG
>JACPZZ010000005.1 GCA_016195275.1 Candidatus Aenigmatarchaeota archaeon
GGAGCCGCGGATATTACGCTGTGACGACAGGTCTAACGGACGTGCATACGCAGATCCGTTACGTTGAGGGTCAGGTAGAACATCACAACGTGACATTCGCCTAAGGAAACCCGCGACTTTAGTCGCGGGAGGATGTCATTAATATTATAATTAGCATTGCTATTGCTAAAAAGGAATTTGCAGCTGCGTATATCAGAGGATTAATAGCATGTGAAGCAAATGTGCATGTAAGAACTGATAAAGGCAACGAATTGGGGGAAATTCTAATAGGCGCAGAGATTAAGGAAGAAAGAGATGTTATAAGGCAACTTTTATTAATGTGTGGTATAGAGCCAAGCAAAGATAAAACAATAAAACACCAAGGTTCTGTTCTTATGCATGGCCGCACCAATTTCGAGAAAGTTGCTTATTGGAAGTTGTGCGATTTACATCCCAAGAAAAAAGAACGATTTTATTTTGGCATGGGCAATTTCAAATCTTTTCAATATAGAAAAGGCGAAGCGAAAAAATTGATTTTGAAATCCTTGGTAGACGGGGCTAAAGATGCCAAACTATTGGCGGAAGAATTGAGGATAAACATTGGGACTATAAAATCTGAACATTTGTTTACGTTAGTTAAAAACGGTTTGTTGATACAATCAAAACCGACTAAGACGGGCAGAGTGTACAAAAAATTTTACTCCCTTACGGAAAGCGGGTTAAAAGCGGCTAAAGAAAACAAAAATATTTATTGACCGCCCATTGTTTCGATGTTCTTTTCTACTTCTTCCTCTATACCGAGCTTGTTGACCATTTCCTTGTATCTGTTTCTAATAGTCACTTCCGTGACGCCCACAACATCTGCAACCTCGCGCTGGGTCCGGCGTTCACCGCACAATACCGCAGCTATGTACAAAGCTGCTGCAGCAACGCCGGTCGGGCCTTTGCCTGACGTGACGTCAAACTTACTGGCCTTTTCCAGTATTTCAACAGCTTTGGCCTGCACTTTGTCGTTAAGATTAAGCATTGAAGCAAAGCGCGGAATGTAATCCTGCGGTTTTGCGGGCAATATCCTGATCCCTATCTCGCGCGAAACATAGCGGTATGTTTTCCCTATCTCCCTCTTTTCAACACCGGAAGCCTCGGCGATTTCATCCAGTGTGCGGGGCGTGTTGTACTCGCGGCACATTGCGTACATCAAAGCCGCTATAACGGATTCCATCGAGCGGCCGCGCACCAAACCCTTGTCAACGGCCTGCTCGTATAACTGTGCGACCTGCTCATGCACGCTTTTCGATAAGCCAAGATAAGAAACCAGCCTTTGCAATTCAGATAAAGCGTAGGAAAGATTGCGGTCCTTGCTTTCAATCAGTCTTTTGTGCCATTTCTGCAGCCTGTAATATTGGGCGCGTTTCTTTGTAGAAACCTTGAACAGTTCACCCGGGCCTTTTCCGATTTCGGTGGTCATGCCCTTGTCGTGTTTTGTGTGCGTTAAAGGCGCTCCGGTACGGGCGCGCTTAGAGCGCTGCTCCTCGTCAAAGGCGCGCCATTCCTGGGTCATGTCGATCATAGACTCCTTTATAACAAGGCCGCATTTCATGCAGACCAATTCTGCGCGGCTCGCATCCTCTTGCAAGCGCTTAGAACCGCATTCCGGGCAGGCAAATTCCTTCTTTTTTTCCCCTTTTTTGATCATCAAATCACCGATTTGGCGCCAAAATCGCCAGCTAAATAGTTCTCGCAGTCAAGCATTTAAAGCTATCGGTATTTATAAGGGTCGTACATTTAACGCCTTCTGCGAGAATAATTTTCCCGGGCATTGCGAAAAAATCCGGCCAATGTATATAAATCATGTTTTTCATAACTGTTCCAGAGAGTTTAATGACGTGAAATTATGGCAGGGTCTTTTCCTTCAGCACCTTTGGAACGCATAGCGAGAAAGGCTGGCGCAGAACGGGTTTCTTCTTCGGCGGTAGGCGCGTTAAACGAAGTCTTGACAGAAATTGCGGAGCAGATTGCGCGTGAGGCTGTTGCGGCAGCGAACCACGCCGGGCGCGTAACAGTGAAACGGGAAGACATAAAACTGGCTTCAAGATAAATTTTTCGTCAAAAATTTTAACCCGTGCGAGCGGGAAATCCCACACCATTCAACGAAAAACCGAAGTTTTTCGTCCATAGAAAATATTCGAATTTCCTATGTATGGGTTGGATGAGGGCGAACAATATAGGTATATCTGAGCAAAATACATAATAATATTCAAAAATATATAGACGGACAGCGGGGAATGTAATGCTGACAATAAAATACAGGATTTATCCGACAAGAAAACAACAAGATTTGCTATGGAAGCACTCCAACCTATTGACAAGGCTGTATAACCAGTTCTTAGAGCAGAAAATAAGGATGTATAAAGATAGGGGCATAAATATCAGGAGGTTTGAACTCCAAGCCCAACTGCCCAAAATAAAGGAAGAAAATCCAGAATACGCACAGATACATTCTCAGGTTCTACAACAAGTCCCGAAAAGACTGAATGACACTTATAACTCGTTTTTCAACAGGAGCTTTGGATTTCCCAAGTTCAGAAGTTCAAGATTCTTCTTCGGGTTGATATATCCGCAAAACACTGGTTGCAGAATTGTCGGTAAGAAGCTGGTTTTAGGCAAAGAAAGAATAAAGATGGTCCAGCACAGGTCAATTCCAGAAAACATAAAGACGAGAACTGTGACAAGGACAACCGGCAACAAATGGTTTTTGTGCCTAAGCTATGAAAATCAATTAGTTCCTCAAGCAAACAATAACAAGATTTTAGGCATAGATTTGGGGCTGAAAAACATTGTCTATTGTTCCGATGGCCATTCGATAAAGAATAAGAACCATACAAAATATTTTGATAAACAGATTGCCAAAATCCAATCAAGCCAGTCAAAATGTATTAAGGGATCGAAGTTGTATAGGAAGCATCAGAAAGTGATAAACCGGCTGTATGGGCAGAAAACAAGAAAGACAAAAGATTTTCTGCACAAGGTGTCGCACACCTTAGTCCATAAAGATTTTGATGCATTCGGTTTGGAGAAGCTTGAGCCTAAGAGAATGACGGAACAAACAAACTGGCATGGATTGAATAAATCTATGAGAAATTCGCAACTCGCCTTGTTGACAGGTTTTATCCGGTATAAAGCAGAAAACGAAGGCAAGAAGGTTGTGTTCGTAAATCCCAAACACACAAGCAAGAATTGTTCTGCTTGCGGAAAGAAGAACGAGATGGAATTGTGGAACAGGGAAATAAACTGCGAATGCGGTAACCGTATGGACAGAGACTATAATGCAAGTCTCAATATAATGAATCTTGCTCGGAACGAGCTATGCCGACAGGCATATTCCGAAGAAATTCGGGAAACTCACACTAGAGGTGGGTAGTTCACGGAGAAGCGATATGAATGGCCGATACTACAACAACAGCGATAAAAAGTTTGAAGCCGGGGCAATTTGTCCTTATCGACGGTGAGGTTTGCAAGGTAGGCAGCATAGACATTTCAAAATCCGGCAAACACGGCTCCTCAAAGGCGAGAATGGAGGCTAACGGAATTTTTGACGGCCGCCGCCGGTCTGTGGTGAAGCCGGGTGATTCGGAAATAGAAGTCCCGATAATTTTGAAAAAGATGGCGCAGGTTCTTGCAATAAGCGGCAATACAGCACAACTTATGGACCTGCAGGATTATTCGCAATTCGAAGCGGAAATACCAGAAGAGATCAAATCCGAATTAAAGGAAGGCGGCGAAGCAATGTACTGGGAGGTCGTGGGCAAGAAAATACTAAGAGAAGCCAAGGGATGAATTTAATAACGTGACGATTTTTATGGGCTTTAACGATACCTATGCGCAACTCGTTGAATTTCTTGACCAACATAAAGCACACTATAGGCTGTTGGATCATCCGCCAGAAGGACGAACTGAAATTGTCAGCCCGATGCGCGGCAACAAAATTTCACAAGCGGCAAAGTGCATTGTTGTTATGGTGAAGATTGGAAAGAAAGTAACGAAGTATATTTTATATGTTGTCCCGGGTGACGCAAAAGTAGATTTAAACGCTGTTAAAGAATTGTTCCACGGCACGTACATATCTTTTGCCACCCCGGAAATTGCCGAAAAACTGGCGGGTAGCGTTGCCGGTACGATCCTTCCGTTTTCTTTTAATTCTGAAATGGAGTTAATTGTTGACCCATTACTGTTGAAAAACGATGAAATCTACTTTAATGCGGCCCGCTTGGACCGTTCGATGGCATTGAAAACAGACGACTACATAACATTAGCTAAGCCGCGGCTTGAACATATAGCAAAATATTCCGATCCGGTACCAGAATGATATTTCTGCCGACAATTGAATATAATCGAATTTTAATTTCACTTCGTTAAAAATCAGATCTTATCCTTCAATTGCGCGATCGTTTCCATTAAAAGCTTTGATGCGGTCATTTCAGTTACGCAATTATCCGGCAGCGGGCGCAATTCTACAATGTCCATGCCCACTATTTTTTGAGCGTTTTTCAAAACTTTCATCAGTTCCAGAACTTCGTGATACAGCAAACCGTCCGGTTCCGGCGTGCCGACGCCGGGCGCGATCCCGGGATCGAAACAGTCCATGTCCACGGTTATGTAGACGTTCGCGTCTTTAACAAATTCTAAAAGTTTTTTCTTCGCGGCTTCGAAGTTGTCGCGCAATTGGTAACGATAAATTATCTGGTTCTTAAATTTTGCGCTTGATTGAGGCGAGGCGCGTATTCCTATTTCCAGCAGGTTTTTTATACCGATTTTTTCAACGCATAAATTCATCGCGCATGCGTGGTCGTATTTGATGCCTTCAAATTCCGTTCGCAGGTCATCATGCGCATCGAATTGAACCACTTTGATGTCTTTGAATTTTTCGGCGCAGGCCCAAACGCAACCGGCGGTTAGTGTGTGCTCGCCGCCTATCATTAACGGGAATTTGCCTTTGTCCAAAATATGTGCGGCCTGTTCTTTAACGCGCTCCACGGTTTTTTGCACGCTCTGCCTGACAGGTTCCAAATCGCCCAAATCGAAAAAGCCTACGTCCAATAGATTCGTCCCTGTATTTATGTCGTAAACTTCGTTCTGGAAAAGGGCTTCGCGGAAAACCTTTGGGCCGAAGCGGCAGCCTTCCAAATAGCATATTGTGGCATCAAAAGGCACGCCAAAATACCAGATTTTGCATTTGTTCTTGTCCGGCGTGTATCCGGGTTCGTTCAATACGACCGGGTAAAGAAGATCAGACATAGGTTAAATTGTTTGTTCGCGAGATTTAAAAGCGTAATTTCTGGGCAGCACAGTTTTTGTGAATTTGTTTTAACCTAAATAAGCTGTCATACAGTGGAAGCTGCCAAAACCTGAAGTCAAAGTCGTAGACGGTATTTCATAGACTTTAAACCCTGCTTTTCTCAGATTTCGATTCGTTTGTTTTAAATGTGCGGATGAAATAATCCTACCATAGCCGATCGGAAGAACATTGCTGCCCCATCCGTATGTTCGTTGCTGCTCTTCATCAGGAACCTCAACAAGTCTTAACTTATTGTTTCGTGTTGCCCATTCATACGCATTAACCAGCGGCATTTCTCCATCTCTGGCAGCGGTTAGCTCCAACATTCTTTTGTTTGCAAGGATTGTTCCGCTGTCAACAGGCATCATTATAGTGTCGAGATGCATTACATTTCCTGTTGCGTACCTTTTCCTAGGATCAAAGAAATCTGGAGCATAAAATTTCACCAGTTCTTGTATCCCCGCCTTCTCCAAAATTTTTTCCGCCTCAATTTCTATCCCTTCGCCGCCCAACGCGCTAATTCCCAAAAGCATTCTTTTATTGAGGTATAGAACGTCTCCACCACTCCCGCCTGAAAACATCGTAGCATCACCGCCTTCTGTCCTATTAGACAGCCTATGAATGTAATTTTCGTTTCCCAAAGCAAGCTCGTGCACATCTGGCTCCTGTTTTCGAATTATCATTGCCATCCTTCCTTTGATCAGCCCATTCGGAGACGACAATACGGGGTCTTGTGTGAAGTAAAGCGATGTTTGGGGCATCAGCGTTTTTAACCTGCCGTAAACTCCCCTGCGCGAAGAGTAAGGAAGTTTTCCGAATAATTTCCCAGATTCCAGTCCCATCAATAAACCGGAAACGGGCGACGCTATCATATCTTCTTGCGCTTCGCGAATTGCGTGCTGGACTTCTGCATCAAATCTTCCGATTATGGGGTCTACCCGTACAAATTCACCCTTGATGTACGTCCTACAGCCATCTGGATTTTTGCTTAAAAGATCCGTTAAATAAAGAACTTCTATACCCTCGCTTCTCAAAGCTTTGCTAAATTCCTGATGTTCACTTTTAGCGCTTTCCAGCCATTGTTCCGGTGTCCTAGGGTCTTCTTTTAAAGAAGGGTCAAATCCCCAGAAATCAGGGTCTTTTACCGCCACTGCGGTTTCCGATCCTGGCTCATGTACTAAAATAATTTTTGGCTTCCGAGTTTCTGTATCACAACGATATTGTGGCATGGTATTGTAAGTGTACAGGAAAGGTTAAATAACCCTACCAGCCGCCCAAAAAGGGCAAGCTTAGACCGATAGCGGAAAACCCGCTGCTGGCTGTGTACGTGGCCCAGCGATTTTACAAAGTTCAGCGTGCCGGCGAACACCGATTTTTCCAGAAGGCGTAAAAACTTCCGCAGCAACAATTGCCCCGCGAACATATTTAAACCAAAATCTGGATTTGATATACGGTGATTATTTGGCGGAAAATAAACGGCCGGATTTTGACGAATACTTCATGCGCATAGCAGTCGAAGTCGCGTCGCGTGCGACTTGTTTGCGCAGGCACGTGGGTGCGGTCTTGGTCAAAGATAACAGGATTTTATCCACAGGGTACAACGGCTCGCCGCTTGGAATGCCACACTGCACCGAAGTCGGCTGTTTGATCGTGAAACGCGAGGACGAGGACGGTTCCACAAAAGAACATTGCATCCGCACGGTGCATGCGGAAGAGAACGCCATATTGCATGCGGCCAAGCATGGCGTAAGCACGGAAGGCTCAACACTATACGTCACGGCGGGCCCGCCTTGTGTGGCCTGCGCAAAAAATCTTATCAATGCCGGGATAAAGAGGATAATTTATTCAGGAAACTATCCCGGAGAGCATGCGGTGCGTTTCCTGAAAGAGGCAAACATAGAGCTTGTGTCGGCGGACCCTTCAATTCTGAAAAGCAAACATACTGACGAACTCTGTTTCTAGCGCAGCGTTTATCTGATTGACGAATTAAAGTTTATCATGAAGGGCCAGTTTTTCCCATACGGGGATTCGGCGAAGACTAAACGATTCCCTGTCGTTACAGTTTCGTTGATATTAACCAATGCCGCAATATTCGCGTGGAGCCTTGCGGACTTCGAAAATGTAATTAACACATTCGGCTTCACCCCATACTATTTTCCGTCGTTGTACGCGTTAATTACGATATTTACTTCCATGTTCCTGCATGCAGGGTTAGACCATATATTCGGCAACATGTGGTACCTTTGGATATTCGGCGACAACGTGGAGGACAGGGTCGGCAGGTTAAAATTTTTTGTTCTTTACCTGCTCTCGGGGACGGCCGCGAGCATTGTGCAATACCTTGTGGATACGTCTTCGGGCATCCCTTCGATAGGCGCGTCGGGCGCTGTTTCCGGCATTCTCGGCAGTTATCTGGTTTTCTTCCCCAAATCGCGCATAACGACGTCAATGGGTTACTGGCTTAGTGAATCGCCGGCGTGGTTCGTAATAGGCTTCTGGTTCTTGATGCAGCTGTTTTTCGGTTTTGCCACCCTTGCGGGTTACAGCGGCAGCAACATCGCATTTTTTGCGCACATAGGCGGTTTCGCTTTCGGCTACGCAGCTGCCAAGGCAACGAGGAAATCACGATAAATACCGGTTTGATCAAAAACTAATTATGGAAAGTGTTTTGAGGAAGGCATTAAAGAGAATAACGCCCAGCAAGGCGGAAGAGGCGGCGATGCAAAAAGTTTCTCGCAAGCTGCTGATAGAAGTGGGAAAGTTCGCGGACAAGCACGGGGCCGAAACCATACTCGCGGGCTCTATCACAAGGAACACGTGGCTTAAAGAGAAGAAAGAGATAGACATTTTTGTAGCCTTTCCCGAAAGCCTTTCCGAAAAGGATCTGGAGAGAACAGGATTATCCATAGGCAAGGCGGCCATAAAATCGGCCGGCGGGCGCCATGTAATTTCTTATGCGCAACATCCGTACGTCCGCGGTTTCGTGGGTAAATTCCAGGTGGATATTGTTCCGTGTTACAAACTGTCCTCGTCGGACAAGATAAAATCAGCGGTCGACCGCACGCCGTTCCATGTGAAGTACATAGAAAAGAATATGCGGGCCAGCCAGGCAAACGACGTGCGTTTGTTAAAGCAGTTTTGCAAATCCGCGGGCGTTTACGGAGCTGATTTGAAAACCGAAGGGCTTTCCGGATACATGTGCGACCTGCTGATAATCAGATACGGGTCCTTTGAAAACGCCATAGAATCGATCGCGAACTGGAGGGCGGGAACCAGGATAACATTGCAAGGCGAACAGGACGCAAAATTTGAAAACGCGCCGTTGACCTTTATAGACCCTGTAGACCCGAACAGGAATGTGGCGGCCGCCGTATCGGCAAAAAGCTTTGCGGCTCTGGTTTCGAGGGCCACGGAATTCTGCGCCAAACCCTCCGAGAAATTTTTTTTGATGCGGAAAGAAAAACCTCTGGAAAAATCCGAATTTATCAAGATAAGAAAATCCAGGGGCTCAAGCATAATAGCGATAATTTTCAAACCGCCAAAAGTAGTTGCGGATATATTGTGGCCCCAGCTCAGAAGAGCCGCGGAGCGGATTAACCAGATGCTCAAAGAAAATGATTTCAAGGCTATGAATTACGCCGCGTGGTCCGACGAAAAGAATGCAGGCATAATTATCTTTGAAATGGAGGTTCATGAACTTCCAAACATAAAAAAAAGAACCGGCCCTTCTGTGTTTGCGCATTCAAATACGCGCGGTTTCATAGAGCATTACATGAAAAATTCAGCGCGCAAACCTTACGTGGAAGGCCTTAACTGGGTTGCCGAGACAAAAAGAAAGCACACGAACGCGCCCGATTATATTTTGAACGTTTTAAAACAGAGCAAGAAAAAACTGGAATCGTCAGGGATGCCAAGTTACATTTCGGAGTCAATTTCAAAGGGTTTCAAAATGGCCGCCGACGAAAAAGTATACGGGCTGGTAAATTCAAACAAGGGCGCGAAGGCCTTTCTAAGGAAATTTTTCGGGGCGTGACATTATGGAAATTGTTTTTCTCGGCACGGGTTCCGGAATTCCTTCGCGCGAACGGAACCACCCGGCCATACTTTTGAAATATGAAGGCCAGCAGATTTTATGGGACTGCGGAGAAGGCACGCAGCGCCAGATGTCGATAGCCGGCGAGAGCCCGATGAAAATCGACGACATATTCATAACACACTGGCATGCCGACCATTTCGCAGGGCTTATAGGCATGATACAGTCGATGAACCTTGAAGACCGCAATAAACCGCTTACCATCTACGGGCCTGAAGCGGAATTATTCGTTTCTGACATACTTGATCTTGGACACTGGGGCGTCGGCTTTCCGGTTAAAGGCAAGTCTTTGGATTTCCAGGGAAATGACATAGAAACCGTTGCCAAGTACGAGGATTTTTCAGTCTTTTCCATACCCGTAAGCCACACAGTGCCTGCGGTTGCTTATTGTTTCAAAGAAAACGACAGGATTAACGTTGACCTGAAAAAAGCTGCGGTATACGGGTTAAAGCAGGGGCCTATTATCGGAAAGTTAAAGGAAGAAGGAAGCATAGTCCACAAAGGCAACACTGTTAAACTAAAAGACGTTTCGGCAACGCGCATCGGGCGAAAAATAACGTACTCCGGCGACACGATCCCGTGCGATAACATGGTGAAGATCTCCAAAAACGCGGACATAATGATACACGATTCCACCTTTTTGGAGGATGTGATCTCAGAAGAAAAAAGGCGTAAATCCCATTCAAGCGTTGACGAAGTCGCAGAAATCGCAAAGAAGGCCGAGGTTAAAAAATTAATACTGACACATTTCTCGAGGCGTTACCATTCGCTGAAAGAATTTGAAACATCAGCGCGTAAGATATTTCCCGAAACTACAACGGCTAAGGATTTCATGCGGGTAAAGTTGTAAACCGGGTTCTTAAATCTTTCCTGTGTATTGTAATCATGCCGCGCGTTGCAATGCTCGGACGGTTTCAGCCTGTTCATTTAGGACATGAAAATGCGATAAGAAGGGCGCAGCAATATGGGGACGTTTTCATCGGAATATACAGAGTACCGCAATCTTTTTACAACCCTTACAGGCCGGAAGATGTTGAAGAAATGCTGCACAACGCGGTTCCGGAAATAACAACTTTCTTTTTTAATCCTACGTACAGTCCGCTTAGTTTCATCGACCAAATGGAGAAAGGCGCCGGGACCAGAAAGTTTTACACAAGAAGTTTGCGCTCCGCCATGCTGATGGATTTTCTTGGATTTGAAGTTGCGTACGAGGCCCGCGATAAATTCAGGGCGTTTGACATCAGAGAATCACTAATGTCAGGAACAAACGACTGGAAATCTTTTGTGAATCCCAAGAATTTAGAAATTATTGAGACGGCCTCGAACAGGCAATTAGCCAAACCGAGGATATTTTCATTCGGATTGATGCAGGACCTGTACAAGCACGGGTTCGGGCTTTGATTCAGAAAAAATCCCTTTAAATCTTTAACTAACTAGACAATTTTATATGAAAAGTTTTATTGAAAGATTTGAAGAAGCCCTTTCGGTAAAAGATTCTGTTTTATGCATAGGCGCAGACCCAGCTATCCCTGGACAAAGGGAAAAGAATGTCGTACCGCAAATTTTTATGGATATGGCAAAAGGCGAAGACGCTGAAGCGAGAACATTGTTCGTACTGGATTTAATCGATAAGACAGGAGAATTCGGCGTTGCAGTGAAGCCAAATGACCAGTATATGAAAGGTTTGAGTTTGAAACAACATAGAAGGATAGCCGATAGAGCGCATGAACACGGGTTAATCGCTGTTTACGATTGTAAATTGGGGGACATAGGAGACACGGCAGAAGCCAACCTTTTTTGGACGGCTAGAATGGGTTATGACGCCGTTACATTTCACGCAACACCAGGCAACATGGCAGAGGCTGTGAAATATGCACACGGTTACAAACCACCAATAGGAGTTATATCTCTGGTTCTAATGTCCAATCCGGAAGCGCCTAAATATTTCAGGGAAGCGAAAGTAAACGGAAACCCTGTGTACCTTTCTATAGCAGAAGAGATAAAAGCAGTTGGCGCCGACGGGTTTGTTGTCGGTGCCACAGGACATGTCACAGAAGATGACATTAGAAATGTAAGGTTACTGGCAGGCTCGGATAAAGTCGGGCTTTTTCCAGGCATAGGTGCGCAGGGCGGCGATGATTCTAAGATTCTTAGGGCCGCGGGCAGAAATATAATGATCAATGTTGGAAGAGCGCTGATGTACGCTGAAGATCCTGCGGCAGCAGCAAGATCGTACAGAGACAGATTCAACCTGTCCAGATCTAAATAATAGAATACAGATTCAAATAAAATCTTTCCCGTGCGCTGTCGGGTTTATTTTCCTTTTCGCGTTTTTAAATTCTTTTTTTAATTCTTTTCCTTGGAAAATATGGTCTAAGAAAATTGCAATGCTGCTAACCTCTGAGTGCGGTTGTGTCGTAACGGATATGTTGTAATCGGATAATTGGTAAACTTCGGCAGGAACTTTTTCTCCGCCCGCCACCAAAAGAATTTTTTCTTCTTTCCGAAGTTTTTTTTCCATGTCTTGCAGCGATAAACCGTACATTGTCACGTGGGTTATTTTGTACCCCGAAGAAGAATATTTTTTTATTATATCTTTCCACGTAGAAGAAAAAGAAATTTTAAAATCGCCGCCCCATTCGGAAGAGATTTTTTCTATATTCTTTTGCAACTTGTCGTCTTTGTCGCCTACTATGATTATTTCATCTGCTCCGAACGCACGCGAGGCGAGAGCACAATGTGTTGTTATTCTTTGATCGCGGAATATGCGATGGCCGATACGAAGTACAGAGATTTTCATTAAAACACCTACGACTAATTGACAAACACTTTTGTGTTTGTCGTTTTTATTAGCCCCGGGCGGATTCGAAATCGGCAGTGCGAAATTATTACACTTCGGCACTTCCGCCGTTTACGGGTCGCTTCTCGCGATGTTAAAGCATGCGCTATTTTGCATGCGCATGCTTCGGTCTGGGACGACCCAAAGCCCGCCGTGCCTAACCGCGCAACCACGAGATCGCGCTTTGGCCGCTGCACTACGGGGCTACGTAAACTGAAACATATCCTATCAGTATGGATGTGTTTCTGACTGCAAATTGTTGCCTTGTTTGATTAATTGAGTCCGGACCGTTAAAAAGGAAGGGAGGAAGAGCATAAATATCTAACACTGTTAAAGCTGAATTCACCCGTTTCTTCTTGATACTGGTGCGTCGAAACCAGCCAATTATACTAACTGTATTTTTATATACTGTATAAATAAGGAAACTATATAAATACTAAAAATTATAGTATTCTTATGTCCGAGGAGACGACGGTTACCAGGGGCAGCCAAATAACCCTGACTAAAGAAATCCGCGAAAAGATGCGCATAAAGGAGGGGGACAGGGTTATCCTAAACATACAGGGCGGTGTACTCATTGTCAGCAAGAGGGATTCAGCGGTTTTCGACAAGTTCGACGACTTTCTGCCTGAAAGATTTGAAAAGACACTTAAAAAAATAAGATCTGACGAAAAGGAAAGACTGAAAAGGCTGGGAATATTGGAATGAAAGTGGTTTTGGACACTTCTGTTATAGTAGAAATAGACAGGAAGAGCGAAGAAACCATAAAAATCATAAAAAGACTGGTGGATGGCGGCCACGATATACTGGTGAGCACCATCACAATATCAGAGATTCTCACAGGGTCTTACCTCAGAAAAGATTTTAAAAAAGCCTTGTTTGAAGCGAGGAGAATTTTAGGGCAGTTCATATGGGTAGACCTTAGCTCCGAAATAGCGGAAAAAACAGCCCAGTATATGGCCTATCTCGTAAGCGAGGGAAAAACCATAGAATATCAGGATGTGGCCATAGCCGCCACGTTTAGGACAACAGGTTCAGATTATCTGCTTACCTTAAACAAGATGCATTTTGAGTCAATCCCGGAGCTGAAGGGAAAGGTTTACGGGCCAGCGGAATTTAGAAAAGTCGTCAGATGAAATTTGTGACATTTCGTCAACCATTTAAACCATTGCTACAAATGATAGCAAGGTGAAAATTTTGGCATACCATAGCGGTGAATTGAAAACGGGTTACAATTTCTTCTTATTCAGATGTGTCAAGGCTTGATAACGATTCTAAGCATGTCCATTTCCGCAAATTTTTGAGCCAGCGTTTGCTGTTGGATGTGTTATCAGCCTGTCCGGGTTTGGAAAGGATAACGCTTTCAAAATACGCTTACAAAAGGGCGTCCTTTGATGCGTTGCAGTTTCCCGGAATACGATTTTTCATTTCTAGCAGAAAGGCCGGCAGGCCAAACAGGATCGGTTGATTTATGGATAATCGAAGGGTATACACCAGAAAACTTTGGACGAAAAGCCGTGAAATGGGGTATGCCGGCAACATAATCAGAGACATAGTTTTCATCCAGAAAAGTTTTGAACAGGTTGATTGGTGGAAAGGATCTCCCATAGTTTATCATCCTTCAATGACAGTTTCTAATCTAGACACGCGAACCGGGGAACGCGTTTCGGAAGGGTTTCTGTCAGAAATTGAGGTAGATGAAGAGCGGGTATTCGGTTATCGCAATAATCATCGCATCTATGACGAAGCCGGAGAAGGCTATTTGGAAGATTTAATAGAATATATAGCAAAAACAGTAAATGAGTTGAAACCAAAATGAAAATACTCCAATTGCATGCGGATTCCGTCGAGTACGAACCTGTCAAAAAAGAGATAAAACAGGCCGAAGAGGTTGAGCAGAAGAAATACGCCTTTAACGATGTTTTGGTTTTGTTAACGGCTGTGGAAAAGGGCGACACAAAGGAGACGGCGGCGTGGGCGGTTGATGAAGCGAAGAAGTTTATGGAAAGGATGAAGATAACAACGCTTCTTTTGTATCCGTATGCACATTTGAGCAGCAACCTGGCAAGCCCGTTTGATGCTATGGACATTATTCTGGAAATGGAGAGGCACGCCAAGGAACTAAGCCTTGAAGCAAACCACGCGCCCTTTGGGTGGAACAAACGATTTGCGATTTCTGTTAAGGGCCATCCAATGGCTGAGATGTCGCGGTCGTATACAGGAAAGCCGGCTGTGGCAGAGGCTAAGACACAGGCTAAACCTGTAATACAGCAAGAACAGCCTATTGAAAAGCTTCCGGACAACGACCACAGGGTTTTGGGACAGAAGCTTGACCTTTTCAGTTTCCAGCCTGACGCGCCGGGCATGGTGTTCTTCCATCCGAAGGGCATGATTTTGAGGAACGAATTGATCAGGTTTTCAAGGGAAAAGCAGGCAGCGGCTGACTATGTAGAGATCATGACGCCGCTGCTTATGAAGAAAAGCCTGTGGGAACAGAGCGGGCACTGGGACCATTACAAAAACAACATGTTTTTCACCGAGACAGAGGATGCGGAATACGCGCTAAAACCGATGAACTGCCCGGGCGCGATCTTGTTTTTCAAGAACACAAAAAGAAGTTATCGCGACCTGCCGCTACGAATTTCGGAGTTTGGCACGATACATCGGAACGAACTGAGCGGCGTTATTGGCGGTTTATTAAGGGTTCGCGGTTTTACGCAGGACGACGCGCACCTTGTTGTGCGGGCCGACCAACTGGTTGAGGAGTTAACAAAGGTCATCGGCTTGGTCGAGGAGTTTTACAACCAGTTCGGGTTTGATTTCCGCGTTGAGCTTTCAACAAAGCCGGAAAACTCCATTGGTTCTGACGAGCTTTGGAGCAAGGCTGAGCAGGCTTTGGAGGACGTGTTGAAAAACCGTAAATTGAATTACAAGGTCAATCCGGGCGACGGCGCGTTCTACGGGCCGAAGATCGATTTCCATGTCAAAGATTCGTTGGGCCGGACGTGGCAATGCGGCACAGTCCAGGTTGATTTTTTCATGCCCCAAAGGTTTTCCATGTCTTATACCGATGAAAGCGGCAGGGAGGCAACGCCGATAATCGTACACCGCGCCATTTACGGAAGCCTTGAAAGATTTTTTGGCATCCTGACCGAGCATTACAACGGCTCGTTCCCATTATGGCTAGCGCCTGTGCAGGCCAGGGTTCTTCCGATCACGGACAAAAACAATGGTTATGCCAAAAAGGTTGTTGGCATGCTCAAAGAGGCTGGCGTGCGGGCAGAAGGCGACTATGAAAACCATACATTGGAGTATAAGATTCGGAACGCGTCCATGCAGAAAGTGTTTTACACAATTGTGATAGGCAATAAGGAGGAGGAAAGCACGACTCTAGCTGTCCGCAGCAGGGACGGAAAAACAGAGCACGGCCTGAAGGCGGAAGATTTTGTAAAAGAGCTGCAATTTGCAATTTTGCGAAGGTCGTGAAATTTAGCAGAATCGCGTAATTCCGCAAAAAAACAACGTTTCGGGCGAAAAAAGTTTATATAACACTTTCACTAATTATTATCAATTAGGGAGAATTTCTCCTTGTGTGAATGGCGTTCGACTGCGCCGAGTTTTTTGGTTTGCACTATACGGGATAGGTTAACCTACCCTGTTTGGGCGAACTAGAAATTTGGCGGTCTGGATTTTTCGTTGCACTTCACAGGCTGAAAACAGCCTGTGTAAGGGAACTTTGTTTCCTTTGTTAGGCTATCTAACAAGTTTAGAGCAGCCTGTCCATTGTTGGAGAAAGTACGGGAGGGGAATTGTATGTCAATATTGGAGTCGGTTTTAAGTCGCGGCTCAACAGCGGGCCACAGTTCGTCAGAGTCTGGCGTAACTATGAAAAACTTCGATTACGAAAAGATAACCGAACAGGAATTCGGTTTCAGTATGAAGAGAGCAAGAATAGTTGTAGTAGGATGCGGTGGTGGAGGAACTAACTCCATCAACAGGCTTGCGGAAATGGGAGTTGAAGGCGCGACCACTGTCGCATTAAACACAGACGCAAAGCACTTAGCGATCATAAAGTCTGACAAGAAGATTTTGATCGGCAAGGAATTAACGCGCGGCTTGGGAGCGGGCGGTTATCCTGAAATAGGAAAGAAAGCAGCGGAAGAAAGCCGCACACAACTGAAAGAGTCGCTGACCGGGGCGGACTTAGTCTTCCTGACAGTTGGAATGGGCGGCGGGACCGGAACAGGTTCTGCGCCTGTTGTTTCGGAAATAGCCAAGGAGATGGGAGCCATTGTTATCGGTGTTGTTACAATGCCGTTTAAGATAGAAGGAGCGCGCATTGTCAAAGCTGAGAACGGCCTCGGAAGATTACGCGAGGCGTGCGACACAGTTATCGTTATTGAAAACGACAAACTTTTGGAGTTTGCGGGCGATCTGCCAATCCAGCAGGCATTTGCTGTCGCAGACGAGTTGATAGCAGGGATGGTAAAGGGTATTACAGAAACCATAACACTGCCGTCGCTGGTCAACCTGGATTATGCAGACGTGAAAGCGATAATGCATTCGGGCGGAGTTGCGGCAATCGGTCTGGGCTTTTCAAACAGTTCTGACAGGGCTAGAGACGCGGTAACGAAGGCGTTGCAAAACCCGCTGTTAGAGGTTGATTATCAGGGCGCTTCTGGCGCGTTGATACACATAACCGGCGGACCTGACCTTAAATTGTCCGAAGTAAACCAGATAGGCTCGATTGTATCTTCGCAGCTGGATCCTTCAGCTCAGGTAATCTGGGGCGCAAGAGTGCAGCCGGATTTCCATGGCAAGGTGCAGGTAATAACAATAATAACAGGAGTGAACAGCCCGTACATACTTGGCCAGGTGCACAAAGAGGCTTCCCCGGCCTTGGGCATAAGTGAGCTTGGCATTGACAAGATTGTGTAAGCTTTTGTAAAAAGCTTAACTAAAACCTGAAGAGATATCGTAAACCGAAAAATACTGTGCGATGAAGCGATAGCTGAGCACGTTACTTATTTTTTATCAAAGATATTTACCAATAACTAACATCAGCAGGTTGGCGATTGAGAAAACCTATGGTTTTCTCAAAGGGGAAACATCGGTTTTCCATTCCTGACATTTTCCCAGGATTATACGTTTTGGGAACGGGCTGACCATGAATCGACACATTGGAAATCATCAGATTTCCTATGCACGACATGGAAAAATCGAATTTTTCCATGCACGACACAGGAAAAGTTTGCTTTTCCTGTGCGCGAAAAGCTTCTGCTTTTCGCTGAAAACTTCGGTTTTTCATTGAAACCCAATGGTTTTCGTTGTGTTCAAGCAATAATTGTGACCATTGAGAAAATCGTTAGATTTTCTCAATTAGAAAACCAAAGGTTTTCTCTTCCGTATTGGAGCCTGTGGCCCTGTTAAGGAAGCCCATGATTTTAATCATGGGAGGAGGTCACCCTTGTCTAAGTACTAAAATGTACATTTAAATGTTATTATATCTAAGTAGATATCATGAAAACTAGGACTATCACAATAAGCGTGGAAAAAGACACGGAAGAGAGGTTCAGAAGGCTGGCCGGCTCTACATACGGCAAGCGCAAAGGTTACTTGGGAAAGGCTGTAACGGAAGCCATGAAGGAATGGGAAAAAAGCAGGACAGAAACGGATACAGTCGTCAAATCTGTAAAACTTCTGGAAACTGGCATCAGCATGGGCAAATTAAAGTTCAGATCAAGGGAAGAACTGCATGACCGATGAGTTTTGTTTCGATACTACAATTTTGGTATACGCATATGACGAGTCTTATAGGGTGGAAAGGGAGGCTTGCAAAAAACTGGTTGAGACGGTGTTCAACGGGGAATTGAGAGGCGTGGTCACGAACCAGATCCTTGCCGAATTATTCAACGTTCTCACAAAAAAGATAGAAAAGCCGTTGGACATAGAAACTTCCGAGATTATTGTAAACAGCCTTGTGGAGTCCGGAAATTGGAAAAAAATAAACTATTCACATGAAACAGTGAAAAAAGCCATAACTACGGCCAAAAAATCCAAAGCCCATTTTTGGGATTGCCTGATTGCAGAAACCATGAAGGATAACGGCGTGGAAAATCTGTATACAGAAAACGAGAAAGATTTCAGAAACATCCATGGAATAACGCTTACCAACCCGGTTAGAAAGTGAAAACAATGGAAATAACAACAGGATCTTTGAAAAGATTTCTTAAGGCAGGGAACAACAGGATAATTTTAATTTTTTGGATATTGATGTTTTTAGCAGGCGTTTTTTTGGCGCTTAAAATAATGGGAAGGATTCAATGACGGACAGAATACCAAGGGAAGAGGTTGTGAAATGGCTGGACAGGCTGGATAAGAAGTTAAGTTCCGTCGAGCCGACTGGTGTTGCGGGGGAAAAAGCGCTGCGCAACGCGGAAGCGTACCGCGACGATTCCAAGCATTGGTTGAAGCAGGAGAACTTATTTTTAGCATTTGAAGCGTGCGTTTATTCGTGGGCTATTGTCGAGACGGCTGAGAACTTGGGCGCGTTGGTCTGATTCTGATAGCTAGAAACATACCCGATTGGCATGGATATGTTTCAGTCAGTTCATAGGAACGTCACTTCAAAAAGGCTTATATAGTTATATATAACACATAATCTAACTAGTGATATTATGGCCGAAACACAGTCGACGGTAAAGAAGTGGGGTTCTTCATTAGGCGTGATAATACCAAGCGGCCTTGCCAGGCAGGAACGCATACAGGAGGGTGATGAGGTTATCATAGAAATAAAGAAAAAGAAAACCATCAGGGAACTTTTCGGGTCCATGAAAAATCTGAAAATAGATTCGCAGAGGATGAAGGACGAAATCAGAAAGGAGTGGAGCAAATGGTGAAATTTTTTCTCGACACCTTTGCATTGATGGAGATCATAAAAGGCAACACCAGATACGAGAAATACCTTGACTCTGAGAATTCCACGTCATTGCTCAACCTGTACGAGATGTATTACAATTTACTGAAAATCTCAGACGAGATAAGTGCAAAGAATGAATTCCTTCAGTTCAAGCAGTTCGTTATACAGGTCAATGACACCCACATATTCGCAGCCTCCAAATTCAAACTGGAGAAAAACAAGCTCAATATTTCATACGCCGACGCTTTGGGCTACGCGATGGCTAAATCGGAAGGAATGAAATTCCTAACAGGAGACAAGGCCTTCAGGAATATGGATAACGTGGAATTTGTAAAATGAACCATCGTAAATTCTGACAAGCGGGCTGAATGACCCGAATTAGCCTTTATCATAATCGAAACCAAATTTTTCCAAATCTTTTCTAACGTATTCTTCCTGCAAGTCGTATACGCCCGTATACAAATATTCCGGATCCCATTCAGCGAAAGAAGCTGTGCCGTCCTGAATGTTATCTATCAGCTCAGCAGGCTTGACAACAGGCCGTATCATAAAGAAAAAGAAAAATATGGAATTGTACACCTTTATTGTGGTGTCTATCAGCCTGAACTTTGTTCCAATTTCTTTTAACGCATTCCTGAGGCCTTCTTTGTTTTCTATCAATTTTTTGTTCGCAGCCCTTTGAGCGTAAAGAAAACCTCCCTGAGCAACAGAACTGCTAAACTTATACAATTTCCTCATATCAGATCCTTTAACACGATGGCAAGAGCCACCGACCCGCCAAATATGAAGCCGAAGAACAAGCCGGACGAAAGCCAGATAAAATTATTTACGGCCAGGTAGACAAGCACGAAACCTAAAACAACAGCTGGTATGTATGAGGGCAGTTCATGATCTATCTTCTTGGAAAGCATTTTTAACCGCTGGCTTGTTTTTGTCTTAACGCTGTAAAACTTGATGTAAAACCGCCAGTTGGTTGAGAACGCATGGTGCCAATAGGCTCCGAAAAACAAGCCCACCGACACGCCAAGCAGAAAACCGGCGTACACTTTACTGCCCAGCATAGGATATGACGAAGCTGATTTAAGGAAAAACAGCAGGGCGAAAAAAGCGATTACCGCATTTGCTTTGGGTGTCATTGTCCAGATCAAGCGTTCATGATGCAGCAATTTGTGGACTTTGCGCAGCCATTCCATGAAGATAATCTGTTTTTGCGCAATTTAACCGTATTGTTCCTATCCGGAACCGCGTTGCCGAAGGCCTTAAAAGCCAGGTATAACTAGTATAACTATGCCTGCGGTCATCAAGAATGTCAGCAAGGAAATCTGGAGGATTTTAAGAGGGGAGGCTATCAAGCACGGCGTTACCACAGGCAACATGCTGGAAATTCTTGTAAGGGAGCATGTGGAAAATGAAAGGAAGAGGAGCGACGCATGGGATATGATATCCAAGAGGAAAAAGCCTATCATCACCAAAAAGGAAGCGGAAATAATCAGAAGAGGCGCAGAGGAGTTCAGAAAAAGCTTTAAGATGAGAGTATGATGCTGACCTTGGACACCAACGTCCTGATTGAGTTGGACTTGGCCAATAAACCCCTGATATCAAAACTAGAGGAAATGAAAAAGGACAGCCCATCCAATATTACAATACCGTCCATTGTAGTTTCAGAGTACTATTACGGGTTCCTGCGTGCGAACAAAAGGGAGGCGGCCCTGAAAAACCTCGAATTTTTCGAGGTTTTAAACACGTCTAAACAATCGTCACTGATATGCGCAGAGCTTAAGCGCGAGGCAGAACAGGCCGGTTATACAATTCCTGAACTGGATCTGTTGATAGCGTCCATATGCATAGATAACGGCGTTACGCTGGTAACGTTTGACAAACAATTTGAGAAGGTGGCAGAGCTGAAAAAAATAATACTGGATTTTTAGTCCCATTTAAGGTTTGTGAGCAAGAAATCCCACACTCTTCAGGGGTGGGATGACAAAGAAAACCCGAAGGTTTCAGCGAAAAGCAGAAGCTTTTCGCGCACAGGAAAAGCAAACTTTTCCTGTGTCGTGCATAGGAAATTTAATAATTTCCTATGAAGCGAACATATCGGAACGCCGCAAACAAAACGCATAAATACGGGGCGTGTCATACTCAACAGAAGGGGATGTAATGAGAACCTATAAATTCAGAATTTATCCATCAAAGAAACAAGAAGTACAAA
>JACPZZ010000006.1 GCA_016195275.1 Candidatus Aenigmatarchaeota archaeon
GACAGAAAACTTACAATCAGCAGCCGGCAGGCCCAGGCTATCAACCCAGTCATTGTCCTTGACCGAATCCATCCAACGCATCTACACCAGAGTGAGTTTGATAACCAACCCCATCGACCTGTCAGAAGCAGCAACAAGAATATTCAAACCTTTGCGCCAGCTGACAAACTCCATTTCTTTGACAGGAATATCAACCAGAATCTCCCCGGCGGTTATTATCGACAGGATATCGACACTCGCAATATCGTTGGCAGAGAACGCGCAAAAAATATTTGCCAGCATATCGACAAGAAGCGTAACAGATTCGATAACTATAAATCATATAACCGGCCGCGTTGTGTCGTTCCCCAGACAGATTACCCAGGCTGTGGATATTACACAAATGATATCCGGCTCATCGATATTAAACAGGATCACATCGTTGCAGCTGATTATCAAAGCAATAATTTCGCCGAATTTCAACACGGTCAGCGCAATGTTCACAATATCCACGCCGGTTGTTGCGCAAAACGAATTTGTGGAATTTGACATGAATGTGCAGAACACCGGCACAGCAACACTGAATGTAAGCGCGGGCACAGAGGTCTATAATTCTTCCGGAATTCTGGTTAGAACAGTAAACTCGACAAACGTTACAATCGCAAAAGGCGAATCGAAAACTATCGTAACATTCCTGAATACGATTAATTTGAACGTGGGCAATTACAGGGCTGAAGGAAGGGTTTTGTTCGACAACAGGGCAACAATAAACATTACAAAATCCTTCAACATAACCTCGGTCGCGAATGTACAAATTGGCAATTACACAAACACGTCGATAAACATAACAGAAAATGTGCGCACGCTGATAGTTGCGAATACGAGCACAAACACCATAATCAACATAGAAATCTCGTTGAACTCGACCCAAGAGGGCGCGCTTGCAACTGCAGAATTCTCTTCTGTTGAAAACCAGACGATCAGCGGGCAGGCGAAATTAGGAAAGTTCATCAGCATTACAGCAAGTCCGAACATAACAAACAATCTTAAATGGTATTTGTTGAACATCTCTTACACAGACGGGGAAGTTTCAGCAGCAGGCGTTACAGAATCCGGGTTAAGGATATGGTTCTATAACACGACAACAGCAGCCTGGCAGCAGGAAAGCGGTAATGTTGACACAACGAACAACTACGTGTATGCGAATGTTTCGCATTTCAGCCTGTTCGGAATATACAGCCAAGAATCCGCACAACCGTCACCCGCTGCTCCGACAGGCGGCGGAGGTGGAGGCGGCACGACAACCAAGCCAGTAATACGATTGCCCAGCGTTGAAATCGAGTTTATCGGTTGGTCAGTACTCAGGGAGGTTGTGCCGGGCCAAAGCTTGGTGGAAAGCATAAAGGTCAGAAACAAAGGCGACGGCAATCTGACTGACCTGCAAATAAAAGTTTCAGGCGTGCCCGCAGATTGGGTATACGTGAATCCGGGTTCGATCGATTTATTGCCGAAAGAGTCCAAAGTGTTTAACCTGGTCATAACCGCGCCTAAGGATGCGGTTTCCGGCGATTACAGGCTGTTGTTCACGCTGAAGAATGAAAAGGTCGAGGATTCGAACTTTATGATTGTTCGTGTGAAGAATTATCCGGCAACCTATGACAAGCCCATAATAACGAGAATAATACAGCTAAATTACGAAATAAACAGGACGAAAGTTGTTCTGGACATAAACAACCCGATTAAGCATTACCTGTTAATACAACTGCAAGAAGACATGCCAAAAGAGTTGGCGCAATCCTCGGACGAGGTTGAGTTCAACCCGTACCCGGACCGCATACTTCGATCAGACCCGCTGGTCGAATGGGATGTCAAAGATTTGAAAGTAAAGGACAATAGAAAATTAATTTATGCAACAAAAGGAATCCTCGATGAATTCACGCCGTATATCTATTTGCCGCTCAAGGAGTTAAAAATAACAGAGACGATGATACCCACCGGATTGAAGATTGTCGATATCGGCGTTCAGCCGTTATTCGCAGGGAAATCAAGCATAGGCCGTGTAACAGTAGAAAACACGGGCCAGGCTGCCAAGAGGTTTGAATTCTCAATGCAATTGCCTTCGGGCTGGGGAGCTGAACCGCAAAAGATTGAAGTTACGCTGCAGCCGAGAGAAAGAAAAGAGTTTAAATTCTCTGTTATTGTGCCTGCCAACGCATCGCCCGGCGATTACATAGGAACGGCAATTATTTACTGGGGGGAGGACACGCACATTAAAGAGCTCGTGCTTCGCGTCGAATCAACTGAAACGATCACATTATCAATTTTCATCTACGGTTTGTTGGTCTTAATGATCGCAGTCATAGCTTATATGATTTACCAGCGCCACAAAAAGAAAAGACAGCTTTCATATAAGTTAAGAGTGTTGGCCGAAAATATCAGAGGTTGATAGTTATGTCAAAATTAAGACTGGTTAAGCAGCTCTGGTTTGTGTTAGCAGCGCTGGTGTTGTTAGTTTCGGTTCCTTCGATACTGGCGCAAAAAACCGGAAACATCCAGAGAGTTTCCTATTCGCCGGCAGAGACTGTTATCCTGGAAGATGTAAAAATCTCCATAGACTTGGAAAATCCGGCCGAGAAGCCACAAAGCTATTATATGCTGGTGCAGATTGTGGTGGAGGGCAGACCTGTCAACGAGCAGGAGTTTACACTCTCCGTGGAAAAAAGCAAAGGGGTACACCTCGTATACTCGTACGCGCCGGAAATGATAGGTGAGCATCAAATAATTGCAAGGCTTTACGATAAGGCGAAAATCAATCTGCTTGACACAGAAATAACGTCGTTCAATGCCGTAAGCTATCTTGGACCGTTTGACATTATTATCGATCCTCTGACAAGCAGGTTAAGACCTGGCTTGCGCCTGCCCGCAAATCTCATTCTTGAAAACATGGGAATTAAAGGGACAGACGCCGAGGTCAGGATATCTGTCAATTGCTACGACAAAGCCATTACCCAGAGCCTGACCATGTTCGTGCCTGGCCGAGCCAAGACGGAAAAGCTTGTCAGCAGCGATGTGTGCGCCAAGGAAGGATTGTATGAGATCTCGGCCAGTATCCTGATATTTAACAAAACATGGGTGTCCTCAACCAACCATTTTTTCGTGAACTCCTCTTTTGTGCAGCTGCAGTTCGAGGCGCCTGAAAACATAACCTTGCAGCCGGGCCAAAGTTTTACATTCCCGATAGAGGTGGTGAATGCGGGAAACCAGAAAATAAGCGATTTGAAGTTCATAATCGAAAGAATCCCATTGGCATGGCAAAAAATTTCGCCTTTTTCAATAACAGAACTGGATGCCGGCGAAACAGCCTTTTTCCTGCTCAACATCACAGTGCCCGCGGACGCAGAACCAGATTCTTATGAAATTACGATAACCGCAGCAGGCGATGATGCGATCGAGAAAAGGACAGCATTTTTGAACGTGGCACAATTCTCAACACCAGCGACAATTACGCCGCCTCGCCAACCTTTACCATTCGTACCGATTTTGTTGTTAGTTGCTTTAATGTTAACAGGTATACTGCTGAAAATCCATGCCAACCGGCGATTACGGTACGGAAGGCGTTCCAATCTGGTCGAGGAATTGAAAAAGCAGGTCCACGACAAAAGGAAATTCAGATGAATTTACGAAATTTTATAAAAAAACTGAATAGGCTGGAAGCGATTTACACAGCTTTGTTTGCGCTTTCCTTGTTGGCGGGCACCTTTTACGGAATGATAAACAAGGATTATTTCAGATGTTGCGAAGACTCTATCGGCGTTCCGGAAGGTCTGCCTATACTCCTAGTTATTGGGTTTTTTGAATTGGCCGGAAGCCTGTTCCTTGCTCTGGCAGGGTTCAATATTTTCGAAAAATTGCTGAAAATAAAATCGCGGTTAAAACCTGGCGAACTGTTTCTCTACGGCACGTCGTTGATTTTTATCGGAGCTGTTTTCGAATATTTGCTGCTGGTGCTTGTTCAGGCCTGACAGATTTTATCCCATGTGAGCGGGAAAACACACACGCTTTAACGGGAGAGCGAACCGTATCGGAACGCTGCAAACAAAATGCATAAATACGGGGCGTGTCATACTCAACAGAAGGGGATGTAATGAAAACTTACAAATTCAGAATTTATCCATCAAAGAAACAGGAAACGCAGATGAAGGAACACCTTTGGATAGAGAAGAATCTGTGGAATCTGCTTCTTGAAGCCAACCGGAAAAAATATGACGCAGAAAGGAAATTCCTCACAAAAAACGAAATGCAAACAATGGCAAAGAACAGCGGTTTGTATTCCCAAGTAGCGCAAACATTGTCCCATAGGTTGCAAAATGCCCTTTGGCGTATGGTCAAAATGAGAAAGCAGGGCAAAGAATGCGGTTATCCACGCTTCAAGAGCATAGACC
>JACPZZ010000002.1 GCA_016195275.1 Candidatus Aenigmatarchaeota archaeon
AGAACGAGAGCCCTATCAATAACTAAATGCATGAATGATAGGGCTGATTCGTTCCCTGTCAGTTTTTTATTTTTTCTCAGAATAAGCGTGAGCAATTCATCTACTGATTGAAATCAGTAGATTTCTTGTCACCCGATTAAGTTTTCGCTTGCGATACTCCTGGCTATTCTTACATACTCTTCGCCCAATTTAACAAAAGTGGATTGGAAATTGCCAAGATTCGCCAGTGTACTGGTATATCTGGAATGAATCGCAACCGTGAGCTTTGTCCAATCACTTGCCGAAATAAAACACGCCTCGTTTTTGTTGTCGGGTGCGAACAACTGATTGTAGAATGTGTAAGGTACGAAATTTTTGACTTCATCGCTTAACGCGCGCAACGCTAATGAAGTGTATTGAACATCGTATTCGCGAGAATAGAATTTTGTCCAATCAAGCATCTCAATCTCTCCATATATTTTCAGTATCTAACCCCAGCTCTTCTCTGATCTTTTCTGTTCTCTTAGCGTACTGCTTGAAAACTTGCTCTGGTTTATGAAGACGATAAAAACCTTCAGCTCCTTTATACAATGAACAATCGAGCACATCCGCATCCTTGGCAATTTCTACGTATGGATCATCAGAATACACATCCTTCTCGCTATGATGCGCAACTGCCTGCGTTATTGTTTTTATTTCCTGTTCTGTAAAACCGCCAATCTCTCTTAATAATTTATCTGCTATAGGCGCACCCAATTTGGCATGATCTTTGTACTCGCCTTCGACAATTACATAAATATCATGGAGTACGCATATTATTTCAACTAACTCGACATCTAAGTTTCTTTTTTGTGCAAGTATTCTTCCGCATTGAATACAGCCGCTTGAATGCTTCAATTTCCAAACAACAGAACTTTCCCTGACTTCGTCTGATATTCTATTTTCAAGAAGAAGTTTCACTACCTTGCGCTCGACTTTTTCTGATCTGGATAAATCATTTCCCTTATAATGGTGAAAATCTTTTAGCATAACAAAAACTGTTTACATAGGCTTATATTCACTCAACCGGATAATCCTTCACCAGCCTGTTGATCCCGTCAATTAGCATGATTTTGGCCTTGAAGCCAAGTATATTTTCAGATTTCCTTGTGTCCGCCTTCGTGCGTGCGACATAATTCTTGACCGCGTTTTCTTTGTGTTCTGCCTGTATATTTGTTCCCAAAACCCTGTTTAATGCGCCTACAACATCATTAAAAGAAGTCTCAATGCCTGTTCCTACATTGAAGATTTCACGCTGGAACTTGTTTTCCTTCAATCCGTTCATGGCCGTCATGCACGCATGTACGGCGTCTTTTACATGGGTAAAGTCACGGGTCTGTTTTCCGTCGCCGAATATTGCCGGTCGCTCGTTTTTTTGCATCAACCACAGAAACTGCGTAAGTATGTTCGCGAACTCGCCTTTCGCCCGTTCGTTTGGCCCGTAAACGCTAAAAAACCTCATCGCAGCCGATTTCACGCCGTACAGTCTGTTGTATAATTCGGCCATCCGCTCCATTGATAGCCTAGCCTCGGTGTAATAATCTGTGACTTTGATTATCATATCCTCTTTGTGCGGCGGTTCCAGTTCGCTGTACAAAGACGAAGAAGACGCAAAAACTACAGGACAGTTCGATTGCCTTGCAATTTCCAGTATAGTAATCATCCCGTTTATTGCTGCGCCGCATAATTTAGGGTTGCGTTTGTATTGCGGCGACGACGAATAAACTCCAAGGTGGTAAATCTCGTCAAATTTATCTTTTGTTGTGAAATCCTCGCACGATTTATGTATCACTTCTACACCGGGCGGTATGTTGTTGCGGTCGCCCGTATAAAAATTGTCAAGAATTGTAACGTTCCTGCCCAGTGATAGAAGTTCCACTGCCATGTTGCTTCCAATAAACCCGGCTCCTCCTGTTAACAAAGTCCTCATAAAAACCACGTCAAAGCCAGTTTAGCCTTCCTTCTTGCAAATCCTTCTGCACCTTTTCGTATGATTCAATCGATCCGATATCAACCCAATAGCCCGGATGTATGTAGCCGTTTAAAAGGTTTTCTTTCGCAATTTCCGGGAAAATGTTTTCGATCATCTGGAAATCCGATTTTATGTAGTCAAGTATGCCTTTGCTCAGGACGTAAATGCCGGCGTTGACGAGCTTTGACATCCTGTCATCTTTAGTAGGTTTTGCCGTGAATCCTATGATCTTGCTGCCTTTCATCTCCGCAATCCCGAATTTCGTCGGATCGTCGACCTGGGCCAATACCATGGTAAATTTCGCCCCTGAAGAGCGGTGGGATTTTACAACGTCTTCGTAGTCTATGTTCGCAACAATGTCGCCGTTTAACATTAAGAACGTGTTGTCAAGGCGGTTTTTTGCGAGTATGATAGGTCCGGCGGTTCCCAAAGGCTCGTTCTCGATGATGTAATCTATTTTTACTCCAAAGTTGGATCCGTCGCCGAAATAGCTGATTATCTTCTCGGCCTTGTAACTTACGGAAAGCAGAATGTTTTTCACGCCGATCGATTTTAGCCTGTTTATTATGTGCTCAAGGATCGGCTTTCCAGCAATCGGTATCATGGTTTTCGGTATTTCATACGTGAATGGTCTAAACTTGGTCCCCTTGCCGCCGGCCAGTATCAAAGCTTGCGTTATCATTCCCTGGTCCAGCGCTTTTTTTATCAAAATCTCGACAGCATGCGAACGGTTCATTATCATGTTGCCGTCTACCATGCGGTCCACTTCTTTCAAAATGTCATCAGAAAGCGTGAGGGATATTTTTTGCTTCATACGGATCTCCAAAGGTAGTACGTTATACTACAAGATAATACAGGCGGATACTATAAATACGTTAATCCGCTTTTGTGCAGAAAAACGACAAAAGCATAAATACCAAGAAGCGCAATTAGTCTTGTTAAATTTTGTGGTTATCATGGCCGGAAACAATCAGGGTAAACATGGCGTAAAGCCTCTGCCCTTTGCGTATAACGCCACAAAAGGGATTTCCGAGCAGGTTAACAAATGGCACCATGACACGCACTACGCCGGTTACGTTAACAAGCGCAACGAGATTGAGCTTGAGCTCCAGAAAGTCGACCGCTCGAAAGCGAATGCCAACTGGTCGTTGTTCCGGGGTTTGAAAGAACGCGAGACCTTTAATGCCAACGGCCAAATACTCCATGAAATTTACTGGGGAGTCTTGGGCGGCGACGGCAAGCCAAACATGGAACTGCCTGTTGTAAAAAAGATTATAGAGGATTTCGGCTCCTTCGAAGCCTGGAAAGAGGACTTCATCGCATCGGCTAAAGTAGCATTAGGCTGGGCTGTTTTGGTTTTCGACCCCACAGACGGAAGATTAAGGAATTTCATAGGCGACACGCAAAACCAGGGAGGCGTATGGGGCTCCATACCAATGGTCGCGCTCGATGTGTTCGAGCATTCATACTACTATGACTACGGCCCGGATCGGGCAAAGTACATACAGGCCTACCTAGACAACATAAACTGGGAAAAAGTGCAGGAAAGACTCGAGAAGCTGGTTAAAACAACGGAATAGTCCGCAAACCGGTTTAGTTAATGCGGAAATTATTAACAACCAGCCGTGTAACTCAAGAAAACAAACGATTACGGGCTTAAAATTATTTAAGTAGCCGAACCGTATAATGATGTGTTAGTTGTAGTGTTTTGATAAAATCAAATAACACTACCCATAGTGTTTGTGACCTGTATGAAGTGCCCTTACTGTCCCGCGCCGGAAACCGAGGTTGTTGAGACCAGGGACAGCGATCTTGACTCAATTCGCAGGAGACGGGAATGCACTAGGTGTGGGAAAAGATTCACCACTTACGAGAAATTAGACATCGCAGACCTGTTCGTCGTGAAACGCGACGGACGACGCGAAAAGTTTGACCGTACCAAGCTTCGCATAGGTATTATGAAAGCGTGCGAAAAAAGACCCGTTTCTCATGAAAAAATAGAGGCTGCAATAAACGGGATAGAGAAAAAGCTGCGCGAGGGCGGGAAGAACGAGGTAAAAACGCGGCGGATTGGCGAGTTGGTCATGGAAAAACTTCGTGAACTGGACGAGGTCGCTTACATACGATTCGCTTCTGTTTACAGGAACTTTTCAGACATAAAATCTTTTGAAAAGGAAATCAGGACTTTAAAAAAATAATGATTGACTGACATACACAATGTGTATGTTCGTTTAACGGAGGTTGTTTTGTATGGTAATTGAGCAGATAGTGAAGCGTGATGGTGGTATTGTAAATTTCAACAGGGAAAAAATAACAAGCGCCATTTTCAGGGCGGCGCGTTCTGTAGGCGGAAACGACAAGACTATCGCCGAAAAATTAAGCAATGAGGTTGTGCGATTACTCGAAGAGCGCGGCAAATTAGTTCCTACTGTGGAAGAAATACAGGATGTTGTAGAAAAAGTTTTAATTGAATCCGGTCATGCCGCGACCGCCAAAGCTTACATATTATACAGGCAGAAGCGCGCGGAGTTGAGAGAGGAGAAGAAAAAGATACTTGAAAAAACCAACGTTGATGAGGTTGACAAGGTGTTTGATGTCAATGCTCTGCGTGTTCTGAAGTCCCGGTATCTAAGGAAAAGCGAGGATGGAAAACTCATAGAAACCCCCAAGCAGCTTTTCACAAGAGTCGCAACGCACACGGGCCTGGCAAATCTTTTTTATGACGAAAAGGTTTTCAGCAAAGACGCAGCTACGACCCCGCACCCATCCGAAAACTTTGATCCTGCAGCAAATGAAAACCGTTATAAGATCGGCAAATACTCGCTGAATCGTTACCACCTTGAAGCGCTGAAACGCGTTTATGACCGCACAAACAGCGAAGGCCGCATGAAAGTCGGCTGGGGCAGGTTCCTTTCGTTGATCGAGAATGGAGAAATGGACAGCCACGAAAAGGACATAGATAATTTCTACAACGTGATGACAACGAAGAAGTTCATGCCCAACACGCCTGCCATTGCGAACTTCGGCAATGTGCTTGGAATGGGATCCGCATGTTTCCACCCGGACCAGCTGATATCCGCAAAAGAAGGGGCTAAAAAAATAAGCGAAATCGCGGTTGGCGACGAGGTATTAACCCATCGTGGGAGGTTCAGGAAAGTCAAAGAAATATTTATCAGGGAATCTAAATCTCTTCTTTCCTTCGACTGTAAAAAACTGCCCAACCAGACTTTGTTAGTAACCGATGAGCACCCTGTCTTTGCCTTAAAAGACGGCGAAGCTGGCTGGTATCCTGCATACATGCTCAGAGAAGGCGACAATGTAGCATTATCATACCCTGTTGAAACAAATGACATGGACAGCATAAAAATCAGCGATCTTGTGGAAGGCGTAACAGTTGAAAACGGGATGTGCTATTACGAGTACAAGGGCGGTAAATTTGATGCGTTAATACACGCTACAAAACAAGTGAAAGATAAAATTGAACTGGATTATGACCTGATGAAAGTTTTTGGGTTCTATTTGTCCGAAGGCAACGTTTCTGAAGGCGACTGCGTAAGATTCACCCTGTCTTCGGACGAATCGGACTATTGTAAATATATTATCTCGGTAATGGAAAAGAAGTTTGGAATAACCGCGCGCACAGAGACTAACAAGGATCCTGAAAGGAAATGGTTATCGTTGCGTTTCCATTCAACAATACTCGCAAAATTCTTTGAAAAGTTGTTCGGAACCGGCTACGATAAAAAGAAAGTACCTGCCTGGATTATGACATTGCCCGTAGAGAAACAGAAGGGCCTGATGTCGGGCATGATCCGCGGAGACGGGACGGTATTCAGGAATTGGAATAAAATGAATGCGAGATTAGTGATGTCGAATACCAACCTTGTATACGCATTCTGGCAGATGTGCATGCGCTGCGGTGTGTTTGCAGCGTTGGGGAAGGAAAGCATGCCAAAGCTTGCGCGTATCCAACCAACAAGATGCACGCTCGGAACCGCAAAAGGACAGTTGCTGATGAACGAATTGTTCGATAAAACTTTGCAGGAAACTGTAGAGGAAGAGAAAACAATCGTAGTCAATGGCATTGTTTTCACCGAGATAGAGAAAATAGAAAAAACGGATTACAGCGGTGTTGTTTTCAACCTCGAAGTTGAAGAAGACCATTCTTATGTTGCAAACATGGTTTCTGTGCACAACTGCTTTGTTTTAGGAATAGATGATTCGATAGAAAGTATAATGGAATCGCTCAAACAGGCCGCAGTGATATTCAAATCAGGCGGCGGTTTAGGTTACAACTTCTCCAGGTTAAGGCCGGAAGGCGACATTGTGAAATCCACAAGCGGGATAGCATCAGGCCCGTTGTCATTTATGCGCTTGTTCGACACCATGACAGAAGTCATCAAACAAGGCGGTTGCGTCGCGACCGACACGTTAATACGGACAGACAAAGGTACAGTTCCAATAAGCAGTTTGTTGAATTGTGGCGCTTTTGGCGAGAACCCGACGAAATATTTTGTCTATGACGGCAAGGATTACAACCACGCATTAATAGCAATGAACAACGGACATGCAGAAGTGTTTAAAATAACCACTGAACTGGGCACAGAACTGAAATCCACATACAACCACATGGTTACCGTAGTTGATGCAAACGGGAAGTTCTCATGGAAACAGGTAATAGACCTTAAAGAAGGCGACTGGTTGGTTACTGTCTTGGGCGGCCATTCAGGCAAGGACATAGAGCTGTCTGAACCGGGAAAAATGCACTGCAACTCAAATGCGTTGAAAATCCCCAAAACACTTAACACCCAGCTAGCGGAAATACTGGGGCTGTACATGGCCGACGGATGTATAAACAACGGAAGATTCATCTTCACACTGAATTCACAGGACAGCGAACTGAAAGAAAGGATAAAATACCTGATGAAAGAAGTCTTTGGCCTGAAAGTCGGTAGCACATGGGACAAAAAAACGTATCTGGAACTTGTTTTCTACTCCAAAGCGCTGGGAAAATATTTTGAAAAAATGCATTGGAAGAAAAATAAATCCCCAGAAAGCTTTGTGCCCGATGAAATATTCCTGTCAAAGGAAAACGTGGCTTATGCGTTCTTGAAAGGTTTGTTCGAAGGCGATGCTACTGTGCACCCGGGCGGGTATCCAATTTTATACACAACTTCCAAGAAAATGGCGTCACAAGCCCAACAGTTACTGCTGGGGCTGGGGATGGTTTGCAAACTTCACCGCAAATCAGCAGAAAATATCAAAGGACACATAGGAAAAAATGACATCTATACTGCCATTGTGCTTACAGAAAGGTCGCTAAAACAATTCAAAGAAAAAATCGGGTTTGTAAGCACGAAAAAAAACAGGAAAATGGAAAATGTGGAAAAGGAAATAGAATACTCTGATGTTATACCGTATTCTCCGGAAATATTCGCATCCTATTACAAATGGGTTGGCAGGGGCTCTTCCAAAGGCAGGTCTAAAAAAGGGGCGAACCTGGAATATTACCGCGCCGTGCACCATTATATCAAAGGCGACAGGAACATTACGAGAAAAACCCTTGAAAAGCTGATGAACAGATTTGAATTCCTGAAGAATGATAAAAGGCTGAAAGAGCTTTCAGACGGAAAATATTTCTTCACGAAAATAATAGCGATGGAAAAAACATACTTTCCGACAATGGAAATAGAAGTCCCTGTATCAGGCTGTTATACAGCCAACGGTTTTTTAGTTCATAACATCCGCCGCGGCGCAAACATGGGAATCCTGAACTCAAACCATCCTGACGTAGAAAAATTCATCAAGGCCAAGGAAGGCAACAAGATGCTGAGAAATTTCAACATCTCCGTGCTGATAATGCCGGACTTCTGGGAATATTATGAAAAAAACGAGCCGTATCCGTTAATCAATCCCCGCAGCGGCGAAATTATGCGAACCGTCAGTCCGAGGCTGTTGTTCGACATGATCGTTTATCAGGCGTGGGAATCCGCCGAACCTGGCGTGATATTCTTCGACCATGTGAACAAATACAACCCGTTCTATGAACATCTTGGCCCGATTGTTACGACAAACCCGTGCGTAGCAGCAGATACGTTGGTTTCAACGGAAAAAGGGCTGGAAAGGATAGACTCAATAACATCAGAGAATATAAACGTAGACGCAAGAACGATGCCGGCCGAATCTGGACAATCTACTATGCAGCTGGGCGCATTGAATGTAAAGCTAGGAAAGGCGTTCAAGACTGGGTACAAAAAAACCTATAAGCTTGTTACAAAATCCGGCTACGAACTGACAGCTACAGAAGATCACAAAATAATGACGGAAAAAGGCTGGAAAATTTTAAAAAGTTTGACACAAGAGGACAGCGTGCTGATACAATCAGGAGCTGGCAAATTTAACGAAAATCCAAAATTACCCTTCGAAGTTAACAACGAAATAATAGGAGAAAATGGAAGAAATTATGAATTAAACCTTCCGGCCTTATGGAATCACGAACTCGGCTTGTTAATTGGTTGGTTGGTTGGGGACGGCTTCCTTAGTAAAAAGGATAACATATTGGGTCTGGTTTTCTCCAAAGAGGACGAAGAAGCAAGGCAAGTGATACAACCCATCTTAGAGAAATATTGCAATAGAAAAATCAATTTGCTGGAATATGATAACGGCTGCGTGCAAGCAAGATCTGCGAGCAGATTTGTCGTTGATTTCTTCTCGAGCTTGGGTGTAACCGGCAGCAAGAAAGACAGCCGCGTCCCGCATTCTCTATTTACAGCCACAGAAGAAGCTGTGGCCGGTTTCTTGAAAGGATTGTTTTCGTCAGACGGGACAATAGGGCTCGGCATCAAAAGCAGGAATTACGCAAGGCTTAATTCCAGCTCCTTAAAACTGCTTAAAGACGTCCAGCTGCTGCTGCTTAACCTGGGAATAAGAAGCTCAATTTATGACCGCTTTACAAACCCGAAGAGCAAGAATTATGAGTTAAATATAAGCAAAGAAAATCTGCCCAGATTCCTGAATAAGATAGGCTTCTTACAAAGAGAAAATGTAGAAAAGGCTGATGAACTGCAAAGCTTCGAATTCTACAGGGAGAACTTCATAGACAATGTTAAATCTATCGAAGATGCTGGCGAACAAGAAGTGTGGGATATCAACGAGCCTGTAACGCACTCGTTCGTTGCGAATGGTATTGTAGTGCACAACTGCGGCGAGGTTCTTCTTTATCCCAATGAACCGTGTAATCTCGGCTCGATCAATGTATGGTCTTTTGTCAAGGAAAGGGACGGAACCGTGTATTACGACTGGGAAGATTTGAAGAACACAGTACGCACCACGACAAGATTTTTGGACAACGTCATCGACATAAATAAGTGGCCGACCCCTGAAATCGAGCAGATGGCTCTGGCAACAAGAAAAGTCGGCCTTGGCATAATGGGGCTGGCAGACCTGCTCTACGAGCTAAGGTTGCCTTACAACTCGGAAGAAGGCCGCAAGTTTATGGAGAAGTTAATGGAATTCGTGAACTATTACTCCAAAGTCGAATCCTTGGAACTTGCGAAAGCGCGGGGGCCGATGCCGTACCTGGACAAAAGCTTCTACCCCAACGGCCGGTTGCCGTTTGCCGGATTCGAAGACAAAAGCAATTTGAACTTCGATTGGGACGCCCTGGTTGATGAGATAAAAATACACGGCATACGCAACGGCTACACGACAATAATCGCGCCCACCGGAAGCATCTCGATGATCGCCGGCTGTTCATCGGGGATAGAACCGGTGTACACGCTGGCGTTCGAGAAGAACGTTGCAATAGGAAGCTTCTATTACGTCGATCCTGCTTTCGAAAAAATAATGCGCGAGGAGCGTTTGTTCGACGACCAGCTGATCAAGGACGTCGCCGCAAGCGGAGGAACAATCCAAGGCGTTCCGTACGTGCCCAGCGTTATGAAAAAGACTTTTGTAACAGCCATGGACATAAGGCCGGAAGACCACATACGGACTTTGGCAGCGTTCCAGAGATGGACAGACTCCTCGATATCGAAGACCAACAACTTCCCCGCCGACGCTACTGTCGAGGATATGCGCGAAAGCTATTTGCTTGCGTACAAATTGGGCTGCAAAGACGTAACAGTATATAGGGACTCGTCGATAAAGAACCAGGTGCTTGTAGCCGTGAAAAAAGAAGAACCAAAGCGCATCTCCGTTGAAACCCACGGCCATGCTATGGACAGCAATGACACACCCGCGCACGAACTGAAAAACTGTAAAGAGTGTGGCGCAAGCCTGCTGAAAAAAGAAGGTTGTTTATCATGTCCGTCATGCGGCTGGGGAGTTTGCACATCGGCTTAACTACGAAAGGAGATTAAAAGTATGGGGATTGTTAAATCGCATTATAGAAGAACTGGGCATGGTTTAACTGTAGTTAGAACGCATGATTAATAGATGGTGTAATTGTGCAAACCGACCAGGTGATGAAAAACGGCGTTTGTGCTAATTGCGGCTGCCGTGCCGAAGGCCGCCATTGCAAAATAGTTTGTTCTGCGTGCGGGAAGTTTTCTGATTGCAGCGACGGATGAAAATTGGATGCTCCCAACGGAGCTGGTTTGAATTATAAATCTGTTTCGTTGTTGAAGACGTTGTTTATTATCGAATTTGGATGTTCAAATTCAAGTCTCCCCATCCGAAAGGTGGGCGAAAGGTGGGGTGTAGATATCTCCGAATTATTGAACAAAGGTAGTATATTGTGTTTTGTTTTTTGTTGCTAACACAAATGGGTATTTCCTCACCAATCTCAAATGAACAAAACTTTACAGAAGTACTTGGGGAATACGCTCAAGCTGAAACTAGAACATCTTATATGGATGTTACTCTGATTCTAAGAAAGGATGGAAGTATTGAGTATATCAGTAATATACTTAAAACAATTATCGGAAATGATTCCGCAGATGTCCCAATTCTAACTCATTATAGATTTGACGCAAATAGTAATTATGATAATATTGAAGTATTTGACTTATCGGAAGGGGTAGAAAAGAAATTAACGGAATCTACAAAACTCTTGAATGATTGCAACGATCAATATATGGTAAGTCTGGATAGAAAGGAAGTAGTTATATGTAAACAACCAATGAGTAACGAAATTCATTTTAGATTAAATGTTGTAATTGATGCTGATACGCTTTTGTACGCTTGTCGAGAATTGAACGAAGAAAAATTTAAAGGTATTGTTTTTAAAAACGTTACACTTGACATAGGAGCATCTGACTATCAATATAGATTCACACTAAAAGAATTTGGTGATGATGGGGTTAAGTTATTGGAACCGACGGTTGGTGGGAATGCTTTATTGGATATGCGTTTTATACCAACGGTTGAAAATGGTTTGAATGGCTATAAAATAGAAACATTTGTACCGGCATCTAACACTAAATATTTTTTTCTTAATACACAAATGGTTGGAGAACTGAAGCCTTTTGTCGATGCACAACAAAGAAACAATCTTTTCATAGTGATTTCTATTCTACTTTCCACCGTTTCCATTGGCTTGGGTATGTTTTACAGAACTAGAAAACATGCATATGTAGATCGACAATCTATCGATAGAAACGTTGGACTAATTAACACGGCTTTGGTATCCATCTTTATTGTGGGCTATGTTGCAATTTCTGCTAACGATCTCGAATCTATAGGCATAGTAAAATTACTAGTTCCCATTATCATTGCATTAGGAGGGATCATGACCAGTACGATTATCATGAACTCATCTAAAAAAATAGTTACCTCTCCAGCTCTCTAGCCTTCTCCAAGACCTCTTTACCTTTCTTCGTTATCTCGTAAAATCACCACTTCCGCACGTCCGGATTGATGCACCTGACCAGTCCACGTTTCGATAGCTGGCCTAACTTGGTGCTGATATTGGAGCGTGCTATATCGGTGTTCTTTGATATCTGAAAAGGTATAAGTGGTTCTTTTGAGACGATTAATTGCTTATCGTCTAAGAATCGACCTTTCAACTCAAGTTATAGTGATTAACGTACAGAACAAACTACTTGAGAATTGGGCAAAGGTTCTTTTAATCTCTCTATGATTATAGGCTTTTGCTCCGTTATCTTGCTTCTAAAAACGGTTGCGAATATTACTCTTATTTCGATAACATTTTCACGAATACCCGCTTGAAGTTGCCATTTTTGGACGTTTCTCAATATATGTTTAGAGAGCTTAAAAAACTCAGACGCGTCAAATATCTGAATTCCTACAACAAAATTTTCTTCGTCTATATCAATTACAAATCTATCGGTTTCTATCGACCTATCATAATTTCTATCCTTGACCTTGAAAAATAGTATATCATTTAGATAATCGTAGTCAAATTCTCCTTTTCCTTCCAGATGCCTAACTTTATTGATTTCCTCTACCATAACCATCATCTCGGTAACTGTCTACTATCTAAGATATAAAAGGTTACTATATTTATCTTATTTGGCATGAGCCTTATAACTACCTTTAATATCCTCCGCTCTTTGTAGTCATAAAATACAGCATAATTCTGATTATACTGTACGCCTACTTTTGCGGGCGTTTTATACAATAAAAACTCTGCAATCTTATAGCATGTGAATATCTTTCTTTGTTTTTCGCTTAACCTGAAAAAAGTATGACTTGTGCATTCTATATCTGTTTCATTGTAATATTTCACCCGTTCTTTAAAAGAAGCTACATCTTCAAATTTTTCTATTCTATGTCTTCTTTCCATTTCAACAAACCTCTAAATCCAATATATCCAACTTGCCGTGTATGCTCCCAACGGGCAGATAAAACCAAGTGCAAAATAGCCGTTTTTGTTTATTTCCCGTTGCTGAAAACGTCCATAAACGTCGCGCAAAATCTTTGTTTTGCAATGCGTAACGCCTCTTTGCCTGACCGAGTTAAAGTGTAGCTTATAGTCTTTCCGATCTTTTTCTCCTTTACGAAACCGGCTTCTTTCAGCGCCTTAAGCGCGGGATATATCGTGCCCGGGCTTGGTTTCGTGCCTTTGCGTTTCTGTATATCCTCCGCAATTTCGACGCCGTTCATCGGTTTTTTCGAAAGCATGAATAATATCAAAAAAGACAGCATTCCCCGCATATCGCAACACCCATCACGCATAAAACATATTGGATGACCGATATATTTATATAGTATCCGCTACATTATATCGTACATCCGATAGATTGGACGGAGGTGTTTAGATGGGTTGTGGTTGCTACGGAACGCAACAGAGAAGTTTCCTGACCAAGGAGGAAAAAATTGGGATGTTGAAAGAGTACAAAGAGTCTCTGGAGCAGGAAGCGGCTGGCGTGACGGAAAGGATAAAAGACCTTGAAAAAGGCTGATTTTTTAAGTTCTCCGGCAACGAATTTGCCGGAGGGGTTTCTTTTTATTTTTCTTCTCCGTATAACTTCTGATGATAGCCCAAAAACTTGCCGCACTCATAGAGGAAAAGCCGTTTCACATGTTCTTCCTTGTAATATTGATTCTTAACATATCCGGCATAGTTCCGAATTCCAATTACGCAACCGCTGTCGCCGTATTGGCGTCGTTAATATCGGTAATAAGCAGCGTCGCCGTCAAACTGATGTTAAAAACAAAAAGGCCGGGGCGCAGCAAAAAAAGGATTTTGAAAGCCGAGAAGTATGGCTTTCCTTCAAGCCACACGCAAATAGCGTTCTCAATCGCGACAACATACTCTTACTACGCGCCAAATTTGTCGCCGCATCTTTTCCTTATAGCCTGTTTTATTGCGGCAGCCAGGATGAACGTCAAAGCGCATTACATGAAAGACGTTGTCGGTGGAGCGATACTGGGCGTGGTTTCAGGCGCGATAGCTATCTGGACAATACCCACTGCACCGGTTTTTTAACCGCTTCAAAGGCGCTGTTAGCCGTTAACACAAAAATTTCCTTCAAAAGCATCGCCGAAGAAACAAAATACTCCAAAGGCTTTGTTTTCTTGTAATCGGACATTAGATCGTAGTTCCTTAGCTGCACTTTCTTCAGCATGGACATGTACCTCCACCTGAATATGGAAAAGGAAAGTTTTAATTTGAACCCGTTCAACTTCATAATATGCTTTTTTCCGTCGTTAAGGAATCCTGAAGCCTCTTTCACGCGTTCTCTGGCAAACGCACGGAGCCCGTCGTTGTCCATCTTGGGCCCGAAAAGGTTGAACCTGTGTTTTTCGTCCGGCGTAACTTTTATGTCCTCAAGCTTCACATCCTTCTTGAAATCCCGCAGTATGTGCGTTAGGTTCATGCCAACTCCAAGTGTGCGCGCTATATTTTCTTTCGTGTCCTCGCCCGCTCTTGGATCCAGCAAGGACAGCGTAATTGCAAAAGGTGAACCGCCCCCCAGATAACAATAGTGTATGAGCTCCTTGTAAGGTATGAGTTTGCTTTTGTTATTCGAATCTATCTCCATTGTGGTCAGCATGTTCTCCATATGCGGTTTAATCGCTCTTGCCGTGGCAGGGTTATGCGATATGAAGTTCTGCAAAGCCCTGTCCCTGTTTGTTATATTTGGGGGCGTTTTCCCGCTGTAAAGCATTTCCATGCGCTTCCTGTGTTCGCGCAGAACGTTTATTCTATGGCTCTTGGTTATGCCCTTCTTGTCAACAATGTCGTCCAGAGTACGCATATAATAATATAGAAACAAGGCCGCATTTCGCTTGCTCTTCGGGAATGTGTATGTAAGAAAGTAAAGTGTTTTGTTGGCTCGCTTGCAGGCTTCTCTCGCTTTTTTTAGGAGCTCTTTGTCTGTGAGCAGACGCATAATTGGTAATAAGTTACCATAGATATAAAACTTGCCGGTTTTAACCGTCTATTAACGGTGTGTTATACGTCAATAGCAGTATTTTATGTTAGTTTCAACCTCTCAATCATTTCTGCCGTCCTGCCTGTGATAATAGTTTTTTTGCTTCTGAACTCTTTCAGGTTTTTCGACCCGGTCAGAAACATCGCGATCTTTAATTCCCGTATTATGCGTTCCATCTCTTCCTTTATTTTTTCATAACCCGTTACACCAGCGCGCAGGAACGGCCGCGCTATTGTGCATGCGTGTGCGCCCAAAGCGATCGCCTTTGCAGCATCAAGCCCGTTGTAAATGCCGCCGGATGCAAGCACAGGTATCTTTACGGATTTTTTGCACCATCTCAACGCAACGGCAGTAGGTATTCCCCAGTTGTTGAACGTATCGCCGACCGGTGAATTTCGGAAAGATTCCACAGCTGTCCACGAGGTTCCGCCGGAACCAGAAACATCGACGGCCTTTACGCCAGCCTCTTCCAGTTTTTTCGCAACTTCGCCGCTTATTCCCGCGCCGGTTTCCTTTGCAATAACCGGATAGCCCAGTTCTTTGACAATTCTATTAATCGCCTTCAGAATTCCGGCCCAGTTCCTGTCTCCTTCCGGTTGCACTAACTCCTGCGCAGCGTTCAGGTGTATGGCCAGCGCGTCTGCTCCGATCATTTCGACCGCTTTCCGGCATTCTTCAACCCCATAACCTTTCGCGAATTGCGCCGCGCCTATGTTCCCAAGAAGCAGAATACCCGGGGCAACGTCCCTGACATTGTAGGTGCTCAGAAGCTTGCCGTTTTCAATCATCGCACGCTGCGACCCTACGCCCATGCCGATGCCAACTTCTTCAGCCGCACGGGCCAGATTTTTGTTTATCTTCTCCGCTTCGGGCGTCCCGCCGGTCATCCCGCTCACCATTATCGGCGCCGTTAATTTTTTACCCAAAAATTCCGTTTCAGTGTCTACATCGTCAAAATCTATTTCCGGAAGCGCGTTGTGCACGAGCAAAACGTCCTCAAAGCCCGCGGAATTTTTGTGCTGCACGTCCTTTTCAAGGACTATTTTTATATGGTCGGATTTTCTTGATTCTGTTTCCGGCATCAGAATTCCCTCTCAATTAAAAAGTTGGCAAACATCCTAAGCCTCTCCTTCGCTTCGGACTTCGCAAGCGTTTTGTCTATCCTGCCCCACGAATTTTCAACTATTTTTTTCGCATAATTTTTTGCGTATCCTATCGAATCATATTTTTTGATGATATTAATAGCCTCCTGCAGGAGTTTTTTGTCGTTTGTGTGCGTGTTTAAGATCCCCATTAACCGCTTTGCGTCTTTTTCGTCGGCCTTTTCAAACGTGTGTATGACTAGAAGCGTGCGCTTTCCCTCCTTTATATCCTCGGCGAATTCTTTTCCCAAATTCTCTCCTGCGGCTATGTTGAGTATGTCGTCCTGTATCTGGAATGCGACGCCTATGCATTCCGCGAATTCTGCTATCTCTTCCACTTCGTTTTCATCCGCATCCGCAAGTATGGCGCCTATCTTGGCCGCCATCCTGGAAAGCGCGCCGGTCTTGTACGCGCACATCTGCAGGTATTTCTTTTCCGTAATAGTCTCCGGTGCGCCGCCCCTGTGCCATATTATGTCCAGGGCCTGCCCGAAGCTGACGCTTATCATTTCCTGCGCCACGGCGTCGTAAAGTTTTTTTGCTGTTTCTGCAGGTATCTTTCTATTTTTTCCTATTACCAGAAGCGGCAAAAAATACATCACATTGCTTGCATTGATAGCTATGTCTACGCCGAATATTTTGTGTAGTGCGGGTTTCCCGCGCCTCATATCACTGCTATCCTCTATGTCATCTGCTATCAGAGTGCCGTTGTGGATAACTTCAGGTATTGCCACGAAATCAAGAACGTCCGATCTTTTTGCCCCGAAAGCCTCTGCAACCAGAAGCGTCAGCGCCGGCCGCCATCTCTTGCCGCCGCGGTCCAGAAAATCCCACACAGGCTCGGCAATGCTCTTCGTCGCAGACTTCGGGCTGTTTTCATATCCTGGTTCGCCGAGTGTAAAGGTCATGGACTTTTCGTCGTATTTTCGCGGTATCCATTCCTCTATCTTCTTGTCGATAACTGGCTTTAACCTCTCCAGATAGGTTTCTATCGACTCCTTTGCCATACCGAATATAATTGAAATTACAAATTTAAAACCCTAAAACGTGAAAATTGCAAACTTTTATTAGCCGCAGGCCAATTAGATAGTAATGCCTATAACACGAATCAAATCTGGGATACCTGGACTCGATGAACTTACCGAAGGCGGTCTGGTACCCGGCTCTGCGGTTTTGGTTGCCGGCCACACAGGCGCAGGAAAAACTCTTTTCTGCATGCAGTTCGTATGGCACGGCCTCCAGAAAGGCGAGGCCGGCGTATACATCTCCTTTGAACAGACGCCTCAAGAGTTAAAAGACGACGCTGCGGTTTTCGGCTGGAATTTCGACGCTTATGAAAGAAAGGGCATGTGCAAGATAGCATTCTACAATCCCTTTGAAATAGCCGACGTCAACAAGATCGTCACCGACGAGATAAACAAAATACGCGCCAAACGTGTAGTCATAGATTCCACGTCGATATTTGCCATGTACCTGAACGACGAGTTCAAGGTGCGCGAAAAGCTTTACAAGCTGGTTCAAAAATTAAAACAGACCGGCTGCACCGTGCTTATGACATCGGAGATAACGGAAGACTCGAAAGGGTTTTCCAGATTCGGCGTGGAGGAATTCGTTGCGGATGCTGTTGTTGTGCTATATTATTTAGGCATAGGTAGTACGAACTTCAGAAGCCTTCAAGTTATCAAAATGAGAAGAACTAAACACGAGCAGGATCATGTACCGTTTGAGATAGGAAAAAATGGGCTGGAAATTATGAAAAAGGAAAAAATTGAAATCTGATGGTGGTGATGATCAATGTTTAAAATTGTCATGGATTTGTTAGCACATAAACAACTCCAATTTGAAGAAGGTTCTATAAAGCTACTTGGTCAGAATGTCGTAATTTTTCCTTTTGACAACTTATTTTCAATACAGAAAATTATAGAGGATGGCAACAAAACACAAGAATTGTATCTTGCATCTAAAGAACTCGGGAAAAACTGGATTAAGAATTTATTTAAATTTTACAAAATGGATACCATACAGGAGCAGGCACATTGGGGAGAACGTGTATTTACGCTTGCTGGTATGGGTAAAATGAAAGTCGTCACGTGGAACACCAAAGATTCCACAACCATTTATAGGGCTTATGAAAGCACTACAGCAAAGTATTACGGGAACGTAGACCGGCCAGTATGCCACATACCACGCGGCTGGTTCGCCGGTGCTTCATCTACTTTTTTCAATAAAGATTTGGACGGGATGGAAGTTAAATGTATGTCAAAAGGGGACAAGTATTGTGAATTTTTCATAGGGCCGAAGGAGCTAGTAGATTCGATGGCTGCGGCCAAACGTTAACATACTCAATTTTTCTCCCAGTATTTTTCACGCGCCTTAAATGCTTCTTTTACCTTAGAGTAGTTATTTACAAACTGCTGGGCATCGAAACTCTGAATACCGACGGCTTCGGTATAAATTTTCATTTTAGATATCTCTTCATCCGCCATTTTTTCTATTTCCTGGGACAAAGGCAAAAGCTTTTTCTCAATCTCTTTGATATTTCCTGTATTAAATTCCTCGAAGTTTATTATCCCGCGCTCCAAGCCCAATGCTAGCATAGGGCTGCTGAAATCTTTTTCGATAATTTCTCTGTACCACGTATTCAATGTATTGCCAAGCATGGACACCGTATCAGCCATGGAGAAAAGAGAAAACACTTTACCGTTTTCCTTTTTGTCAAAATTATTAGATACCATTAGGTCCAGAAGTGAATGTAGAAACACCATAGTGGATGGTGATCTATGCAGGATTATATGACTGATGGGATAAACAATTTTGTCTCTGTTTACCAAATAACTAAACTCCATTGCTTTGCCGACTGACCTAAGGCCGTAAATAAAATGCTGTTTGAATTCCTCAAATCTTGGAAATTGCCTGACTGTTTGGACAATCTCTTCCAAGATATGATAAGTTGTTTGATAATATATGCAGCCTTTATTGTTTTTATTGTCCAGTACTTGAGTTATATCTTTGAATCTGGTTTGGTAATTACCATCAAGGATTGCACGCACATTGAATAACAGATCCAATAACGCATATGTGAATTCTTCTCCCCCGTTTCTTTTTATAAGTTCTGCATTATCGCAAGCATCGTCAACAGAAACGTCCACCATGCAAAGTGCTGTTTTCGCATCTGCCAATATTGGCACATAATCTTGAGGTACGGAAGATAGATACAAGTAATGATAAGAATTATTCAGCCACTCAAACAATCTACGTGGCCTTAGACCACTCTCCAGTTTCTCAAATTCAATTAATGATTTTTCCCACAACTCCATTTTATTCACCAAAAATGCTGTAAACAGTATTAACCGGTGGCAAAGAAAAACGTATAGTAATATCAATGTTGATGATATAATTTTAGTATAATACGTATACTTTACATATTATGTATTCTTAATTCTAAATCTAGTTAAAATATTGAAATATCATGCGTTTCTGTATACAAAATTATATACGAACAACATGGAAAGAATGCAGACTATAATCTGACACCCATCCCCTTCAAACTCTCTATGCACATAGTCGGTGATGTAAACAACACACCTTTGATGCCGACAGAGTTGGCAGCTTCTACATACTCAGGTTCGTTGTCGACAAAAACGATCTCGTTGGGATTGCATCTTGCTTTTTCCAGCAAAAGTGCATAAATTTCTCTCATCGGCTTTCTTACGCCTACTTCATGAGAATAAACGCCAAAATCGAAGAATTCATTGATTTTGTAAACCTGTTCGGCATAATGTGCAATTTCTTTCACGCTGTTAGACAAAAAACCTACTTTGTAGCCATTCGATTTCAGCCGTATTGCAAGCTCTTTCACGGGTTCCTGTATCGTATAAAGCTCATGAAGCCTATTGCTCAGATATGCTACACTTACACCAACACCAAACTGCTGTTTGAATCTTTCCCAGAAAACGTGCTCGCTGAATTCGCCCACAAACATGCGCCTGAAATTTTCTATGAAAAATTTCTTCACACCTTCGTAATCCAGTGAGAACTCTTTGATAACAGATTTCGACATCTCGTAAACGCCGTCTACAACAAATACACCACCGCAATCAAAAACCACAGCCCTGATCATTTATTGTCGCCCAATTCAGCCTATGAACTGTCCTCCATAACCCTTTCCAGCATGCCCTTGGATATATACGCCTCATGGTGCGTGTAATTCCTATCCAAGTCCATGATAAAAGGAAATTCGGTTTTGCTGGCCCTTTCCAGCGCTTTTATGGTCGCCAAAAATTTTTCCCACTTCACACCGCCTACCCCGATTATGAACCCGCCTTTGCCCAGTTTAACAACAAAATCCGAAGCGTGGAAGGATTTTACGTTTCTCTGGTACCTCTCAACGAATTTGTCCGCGCTGACACCCTGCGAATAAAGGAACGAAGTTTCGACCTGTATTCCGAGCGGGGATTTCATGCTATCCAGGAAATCCTGCACCTCCGCTACGCTCCCAAGTATCTGCGACGGTGAGTCGGCGTGGATCTCCAAAATAATCCGCAGATTTCTGGGCTTTAGCATCGCGATTTTCAGGTTGCTCTCCGCCCGCCTTTTATTCGAATTGAATGACGGCATTGAAATACTGAGCGATTTTATGCCGAATGCGTTCGCTATTTCAACATGCCTGTCGATGTACTTTTCAAACTCGCTGACTTCGTCGTAGGAATCCAGGTTGAAGTTCTTGGTTTTGTTGAGATGGATCGCAATGGGTTTAATCTTCAGCCCTTTCAATGCGCTCATGTTTTTCTCATTTATCACGCTGTCCGTCAATTCGACAAAATCAAATCCCAGCGACTCGCACTCGCGCAACCATGCGGAAAAATCCGGGTGGCGCACCCAGTTGTTCGCGCTCACAGCGATTTTCATACTTACAGATGAACTGTTAAACTTAAGCGCTTTTCTTTCAGGTTGTCATGCCGCTTTGCCGGCGTCCCTGAGAACTTGCCTGTCCATCATCTTGCTGGCATTCAGTATTTCTACCCCTATCAGTTTATCCTTTTTATCGAAATCTAGGATTATATTATCGCTTAACGTGACTGTTTTTTTTGCCTCGCCGGAGCGTATAGGATATTTTATATATATGTACCCCGCATCAACTTCCTTGTCGTATCTAAACCTCATAAGTCTAATACACCGTTATTACTATTAAATAACTTTCTTCTTCCGCAAAAACAACTGTTATTGACCTTCCTCTGACGTCTTTCACGGCCACCTTCCTGCCAGTCTGGCCTGTCTTCAGATAATCAGGATAATTTATCGTTGCCTCGATTTCGGCAAATGAAATGCCTCTCGCCTTCCTTCTGTCATTGGCATGTCCGGAAAAAATTATCCTCTTCATTCAAGTGTCTGTATAAGTTGGATAAACCCACATTATAAGCCAGCTGGTTCCGAGGTTCCGATAGTATTTATCGCAGCTTCTCCCACTTCAAAACATTAATACTCAGTTTAAGTATCAGTTATACAATGTATAACTATGGCTTCCATCGAAGTTAAAGCAAAAAGGTGGGGAAACTCTATAGGGTTGCTTATACCAAAAGACGTGGTTAGAAAAGAAAAGATACGCGAAAACCAAATATTGGACATAATAATCATACCAAAAACAAGGACGCTGGAAAAAACTTTTGGCATGGTAAAGGGATGGGAAAAACCGGCACAGCAGATTAAGGACGAGATCAGGCGCGAACTGCATGACGGATAAAACTTACTTTTTCGATTCTTATGCTGTGATAGAAACAATCAAAGGAAATCCTAATTACATTGTATATAAGAAATGCGGGGTAGTGTTGACAAAGCTGGTCTTGTTTGAGGTTTACTTTAAACTTATCAAAGAATTCACGGAGGCGGACGCCAACAAGTTCTTGGCAGAATCGTACAATTTAGCAGCAGACTTTGGTTCGGATGTCATAAAATACGCCGCGAAATTCAGGCTGGACAACATGAACAAAAACCTGTCGATGACCGATTGTGTAGGTTATGTGCTGTCAAAGAATTTGGGAATCAAATTTCTGACAGGCGACGAACAGTTCAAGAGCATGGAAAATGTGGAATTTGCGAAATAAGTAAATAAAGAATTATTTGGCATTTCATTACTTGGTATATATTCTTTATTATTGCTGCTTTGCCAAACTTATTCAGGTTCTATGATAATTTTGTGCCCTATCTTACTTATAGATATATGAGAACCAGCTTTTAATTTCAAACCCTTCTCCAGGTCGCTGGGTATCCTCAGAACGAGCCCTCTCCCGCTTTTCGACAAGTTTCTGTGCAATTTTAAAGGTTCTGGCCAAACACCAAGCTTTCTGGCAATGGATATTGTCCTTTGTGCATCATTTTCACTGATAAATTCTTCGCCGCATGCGGTGCATCTTTCGCCCCTTTCAACAAACACATAACCTTCTATTTCCGACACTATATCTTCGGCCTTAACTAATTCCCCTTTTTCGCATATAGGACATTTCTTTTTCATGTTCCTTCAGCACCAGTTATAACAAACATTTCAGCCGGATAAACCACAAAGATAATTTTCCTGCTCTTTCCGCTGGCTTTGTACCTTGTATACGCTTCGTATTTGGTCCTGCCAACTTTATCAATTTTATAGGCTTCTTTTAGTGCTGCTCGCAGATCGTACATATCATAATCCCATTTTCTCATCCATGTATCCCTGAAATGTTTACTCGGTTTAATTTCAATGTCAAAATTTATCGACACTACTTTTTCACTACATTTTCATTTAATTTCGTAATATTTAAAGGTACCGGCAACGTTATTAATACTCCTTCGTCCCACCTCGGAAGATTAATATACGCGACTATCAATATACCGAAGGTGAACTTTGTGGCAAACCAAAAATCAGGTGAATCACTTCACGCGTTTGACTAGTTCCACCTACACGCTATCTTCTATAGACAAAAAAGGCAGGGTTTTTATCCCGGTTAAACTTAGGTTTAAACTTCGCTTTCTGGAAGGGACAAACGTCAGGCTGTCCGTGGATAACGGCAGGCTTATAGTGGAAAAGGAGGGTTCTGAATGAAAAGTGATATACTTCACGCCGCAGGACGCTATAGAACTGTTCGGTGGCAATGAAGGGCGGCAGGCGCTGGATTACATAACACGGCGGGGCTACGGTTCTCGTGAATATCTTGTAGACGGTCGCTGGGTGCCAAGCCCGGAGGGCAAGATTAGCAGCCGGCGGTACAGGGTTCCGCCTATTGATGATGTACGGATTATAGAGAAACTTGGAAATACATCAAAAGAAACGGCGTACAGTCGCCGGAGCGGCCGGATAGAATCATAGAATCGTTGATAGAAGCAAAACTAAAGCCGGCTAAATTAAGGTTATTCTCCCCGTGGGGTCCTAGATACAATAAGAAAACGTCTGAAATACGGGGATTTGATCCGGAAATAGGAACATTGCTAGAGATGCGGCTTACACTAGAACAACTGGAAGGCTTACGCTACCCGACAGAACTTTTTTTGATGCCTGCAGACGTTTACGGCACAGAGATAAACAACCTATCGCCCCAGTTTGTCAAGGAGTATTTCATGCAACTGTCATGCGCTGCAACATCCATACTAGGAGAAATGACGGAATTAACAATCAAGCCTTGGTCCGAAATCAGGGACGAAAACTACGAACTTTATAGGGTGGGGTGTTCATTGGCAACCTCAGATTTCAGTAGCCTGGTAAAAGCCGGCGAACTGGAAAGGGCTGTGAGGATAACGCAAAACTTCGGCGCCAAAAATCCAGAAGAAAGCGCAAGAAAATATTGCGTGGAAAGACTTGTTGAAGCCGCGTTAATTGCGGATCTGTACGACCCGATAAAACTAAGTTTGGTTAGAAAGGAAAAAGATTCGTTAGACGGCCCGCTGAAAAGAATTTACATAATTAAAAACCGCGCGCCATGGATGGGGGACGGATAGAATGGACGTTAGAAATTTCATAGACCTGCACGTGCACATCGGGCCTGAAATTATACCGAGAAAGTTTACGGTTCAGAAACTCATTGAGGAGGAAACGGGCAAAATAGCGGGCATGGCACTGAAAAATCACTTCTATCCCACCGTGCCGATGATAAAATCCGCAGGGGAAAGGAGCCCGACCTTAATAGGGTCCGTTACATTGAACAATTACATAGGCGGGTTGAACGCAGGCGCTATTGAAAGCTCTGCCAAAATTTCGGAAAATCCGGTGATAGTCTGGTTCCCGACAATAAACGCCCGGAATTTCCTGGAAAAGACCATATACGAAATTCCTAAAGAATGGTGTGGGGGAAAGTTTGAATCTAGACCGTCCAAAAGTGTCAGGGGCATTGCCGTTTTGGATGGAAACGGCGGCTTGTCCAGGGCCGCAACAGGCGTGTTAAGGGTGGTTAAAGAGAACAACTGCATACTCGCAACCGGGCACATTTCCTGGCAGGAGTCAAAAAAACTGGTTGAAGAAGCCGTGCGAATCGGGATAAAAAAAATAATAGTAACGCACCCCATCTACCAAAAAATAAACATGCCGGTCAGCGTTCAAAAAAAGCTGGCACGGAATACGGGCGTTTACATAGAGCAGTGCTACTCCATGTACTCGATAGACAAAATATCGATAAAAAGTATAGCGGGCCAGATAAAACAAATAGGGGTGAATAAGTGCATAATCGCGTCGGATGTGGGCCAGATAAAAAGCCCGTCGCCCAGCGAAGCGCTGGAAAAGTTTGCCGTACTGCTAAAGAGGGAGGGGATAACCGAAGAAGAGCTCGGCCTGATGGGAGCCAAAAATCCGGGAAAGCTGATATCAAATGTCCTGTAATGCTTAATAGTAAACGATTCATATTGAGATGTGATCAAAATGAAATTCCAGCCTTTGAAAGGTATGCGCGATCTCGGGACATCCGAGGCGATGAAAAAACAGGGAACGATAGCCGTAATCAGGTCCGTCTTTGAAAAATACGGCTTTAGCCCGGTTGAAACGCCTGCGCTGGAAAGCTTTGAAATGCTCTCGATGAAAGGCGGCGGCGACGCGATCCGCCGCGAAATTTATAATTTTAAGGACCAGGGCGGCCGTGAAATCGGATTAAGGTTTGATTTGACCGTTCCTTTGGCCCGTTTCGTTTCCAACAACCCGACCATGCCAAAACCGTTTAAACGCTATGCAATAGGCGACGTCTGGCGTTACGACAACCCGCAGGCCTCGCGCTGGCGCCAGTTCACGCAGGCTGATGTCGATACCATAGGATCTTCGTCAATAATGGCCGATGTAGAGTGTGTCGCAGCGATTATAGATGCGCTGGAATCCGTTGGTTTAAAGGATTTCAAAATACGAGTCAATAACAGGAAACTTCTGGAAAACATTCTTGCTGCGTGCGGCGTAAAGAAAGATAAAATTTCCGAAGTTTTCCGTACTATTGACAGAATGGACAAAATCGGCAAGGCCGGCGTCGGGGAAAAATTGAAAAAAATTGGCGTGGATGAGGAAAAAATATTTTCATACCTTGATAAAAAATTTGCCGAGTTGGGGAAGATACAGGGTTATGGAGAGCTTGAAGAATTCTTAGCTGCAATGGATAATTTCGGTATGGCTGGAAAAATTAAAACTGATCTGACGCTTGTGCGCGGGCTTGAATATTACACAGGAAACGTGTTCGAAGTCGTGTCTTCGTTGTCGGTCAGCATCGGCGGCGGCGGGCGGTACGACAAAATGATGGCCGCCTACGGTGCGGGCTATATGCCTGCAGTGGGCATGTCCATAGGCGTAGACCGTTTGCTTGAATTGCTTCCGAACGACGATAAAAAAACTCCTTCCACGGTTTTCGTCGCTGTCATAGGAAATGTGGCAAAAGAAGCTTCGCAAATCGCAAACAACCTGCGCAAAAACGGCGTTGCAACAAGCATCGAGCTGGCCGGCCGCAACATCAAAAAACAGCTGGAATACGCCGATTCTTTGAAAATACCTTTCGTGGTTATATTGGGGCCGGAAGAGGTGGAATCCAAAACCGCAAAGGTGCGCAACATGGAAACAAGAAAAGAGGAAAATTTAAAACTAGAGGAATTGGATAGTTATTTGATTAAACTATTTGACACCTCGTCAAAAGCTGTTGACAAGCGCTGATTCTGCAGTCCAAAATAGTTACATTACATTTAACAATTCTTTAGCGTATAAGGTGATTAAATTATCAGACCAACTTCTCAATTCAAAAATTTTATTAATGCTTTCCTGTGCGTCTGTTTTAGAAATTTCTTTGGCGTAAAAAAGAATAAAGATGACAAAAACACTGAAACGTATGTTATTAATTATTTTAGATTTCTTTTTTACAAATCCTATATCATCTGAAATCACATAATCGCATTTGTATTTTTCCATTATTTCGACTGCTTCGTCTTCGCCTTTGCGTTCTTTTATTATTTTTATGTGCTGTATCTGATTATTGCCGATTAATTCAAGAATTTTAACAGACGCTAACCCTAATATATCCTTTTCATATACAAATTGTTCAAGTTCCCGTTTGATACTGGAACCTACAATGAATGAGAAATATTTCAGACTATTTTCTAATAAACCTGAAAGTTGTAATGATATTAATGCACCTGTATCAATAGAAGCTTTAAATTTCACAACTAAAAATTCCTCCTATATGTGCCCTTTCCAGGTTTTGTTAACAGATTTTTTTTGACAAGATTGTTGAGTGCCCTATGTATACCTGCGTCTCCTGACTTTACCTGAGCTTTAATCTCCTTTACCGCCAACGTATCATGCTCTCTGGTAAAAGTGTTAAGAACTTCGATCTCTACCATCCTTCTTGATCTCGTAAACAGTCTCCACTGATGCAAAACTCTTTTTAATTCTGAAATATCTATAATAGCTTTAGTTACTTCGAACTCTGCATTCGTGGATTGAATTTTCATAATGGGGTGAAAATCCGAATTAAAATATTTCTCTTCGATCTCTTCTTCTTTCTCTATGTATATGACCGTATGTTGCTCTGATTTATCAGGAGGCTTAAATTTAAATTTTACCATAAGATAAACTCTATTTTCATCTATTTAACCTTTAGTATTTGGTATCTAAAACTTAGTTATGATAATTAAAATAACTATGATAATACTTGAAATAGTATTAATAATAAAATTAAGTTTATTACAAAGGCTTATATTAACCATTGTAAAACATATGTTATACATGAATAAAGAACTTTATACTTTAAGAATAGATCCGAGAATGAAGAAAGAAATAACACTAATATCAAAAGTCTTGCACACATCAGAATCGGAATGGATAAGAAGCAAACTTTCGTATGATATAAAGGAAACTCTGGATTTATTAAGAACTCAAATATCTATGGAATATGCAAAAGGAACGGTGACGAAAAAAGATTTAGAAGAAGTGTTCGGAAAAGAAATGGCAAAGACTATAGAATTTACTCTTTTAAAGGTTAAGAGTGATTTAGAAGAAGCTAAAAAAATCGCTAAAAATCTATAAAAAATGGTTAACAGAGACCTAACGGATGAAACCAGAAAAGAGGAAAATTTAAAATTTCTGAACTGGCCGATTATTTCCAATAGAGGACGTCAAATATCCAGAATTACCTGCGCCGTCCACTTTTTGCCGTCATTCTTGACCTCGAATAAATGGTACGTAACAGCCTTCACGTCGACTACAAGTTCATGTTTGCTCATGTCTAATTTTTCGCCGAAACCGATACAGACAAGCGAATAAGTGTTGTTTCTTTCCCTGATTTTGATCTCGTATTTGCCAAGGATCAAAAGCTCCGCATCCTTAAGGTATATTATTTCCTGCAGGAAGTTGAACAGGAGTTTTTCAATTTCATTGCTGGATACGGTTATTTTCCTGCGCTTCTTCAGTTCGATTTTCTTAAGGTCCTTTACCATTACGTTCGTAGTCGCAAGAGCCGCGGATTCAAAAAGTTCTTCGAGTGTTTTTCCTTCTGCCGTAAAAGCGACGTCTGCGACTGATAAACCTTCCACGAATTTGTAAGGCATGAATACTATGATGGTAGCAGGCTTAAATAAAACGCTCGCGAATTATGGTGCATGACCGAAGCTCTATATCTGCACGACTCCTACATAAGGGAGTTCACCGCAAATGTAATTTCTGTAGACGGCCACGAAATAGTTCTGGATGTCACAGCCTTCTACCCTTCGTCAGGAGGCGTTCCCAACGACACCGGAAAAATATTTGTAAGCGACAACAAAGCGTCTTTCAACGTCATTGATGTAAAGAAGAAAGACGGGCAAATCTTGCACATTGTAGACACGGACGGTCTGACGCCGGGCGATAGGGTGGTTGGCGAAATAAATTGGGAACGCCGCCACGTTTTAATGCGCATGCACACGGCCGCACACATACTTAGCGCAGTGTTCAACAAGGATCGCATTCTCATCACCGGCAACCAGTTAGGCGCCGACAAATCGCGCATGGATTTTGACATGGAAACCATAGACCGCGAAAAGATAAACGGTTACATCGAGGCTGCAAACAAAATAATCTCCGAAAACGTGTCCGTAGAAACCAGTTCCATGAAGCGCGAAGACGCGATGAAAATACCGAATGTAGTGAAATTGGCAAATGCATTGCCGCCCAACATACCTGAATTGAGGCTTGTTAAAATCGGCGCATACGACCTGCAGGCCGACGGCGGCTGCCACGTGAAAAACACTTCGGAGATCGGAAAAATAGAATTGTTAAGCGTCGAAAACAAGGGAAAATCAAACAGAAGGATTTATTACAAAGTTATTTAGCCGCCGCTTTTATTCAACGCATTTAACCTGTCACTAAATTCTTTTTTTATCTTGCCTAAATTTGCGCCTATGAAAACGATCTCAGTCTTGTGCGCATCGAACTTTTCCAAATCCCATTTTCCGGCCGTGTAATTGAATAAAAAGCCTGTGCCGTCCAAATTTACAAACCCTTTCGCCCTGTAAATATCCTTCGGCAGCGTATTGGCGAAACTTTCAAACGCTTTCCTGTTTATTTTATTTTTAGAAACGAATGCTATGAATTCCATTTCGTCGTGTGAATGGTCGCCGTTTTCAGTATTTTTTTCAGTGTGCAAACCAAGCAACGATTCCAGGCCAACGTCTGATTTGACGGTCTTGATTATCCTTGCCTCGGGATTAAATTCCTTCAGCATTTTTTCCGCATCATTGATTTCCTGCCGATTTACCAGGTCTGTTTTGTTTAATAAAATTATATCCGAATTTTCTATTTGTACCAGGCCTGTGTGGCCGACATTGGGATATTTTGTCATCGCATACGCGTCCGCAATGCAAACAACAGAATTTAATTCGACGTTTTCATTGTTTTCCAAATTGGTTATCATCGCATCGGGTTCTGCAACGCCCGTTGTCTCAACTACAATGTAATCGGGCTTGTATTTCCCTGTTATTTCACTTATCGCATTTTCCAATTCGCCTGTAAGTGAGCAGCACACACAACCGCCTGAAAGCTCGACCACGTCGGCGTTTTTCCCTTTCAGTATCTTCCCGTCGATCCCTATGTCGCCGAATTCGTTCATGATAATGGCTATTCTGCTTTTTGTGTTCGTTAGCATGTTGCGAAGCAGTGTCGTCTTCCCACTGCCCAAATAGCCTGTCAATATTACCAGCGGTATTGTCATAGGAATTACATATGGCTGTATCTTTATTAAGGGATTTTATAGATATTTAGAATATGCATAGAAAGTTCGTAATTATCATAGAAAAGGCAGGAAATAACTATATAGCATCAGTTCCGGCATTATATGGCTGCCGCAGTCTTACAAAAAAATTTGACAAAGTAGCTGAAAGCGTTAGACGGGCTATAATAAATTACCTAAAAAAAGAGGAATATGAGGAGCCGGCAGATTTCTTTGGTATACAGGTGATAAAAGTAAGGGGTAAAGAATTTACAGCTGCTATAGAAAAGTCAGGAAAATATTATATAGCGTGTGTCCCCACAGTAAGCGGCTGCTTTACACAGGCTGGGACGGTAAACATGGTTGTAAAGAACATCCGAGAATTATTGGAATTTTATTCAAAGGAAAAGAACTTGATAAATGCGAGATTTATAGGCATGCAAACGGTTGAGATATAATTTGGTGGCCATCTCATCCTACGGCATGCCGATGGAAGAAGTATACCAGTACCCGTACATGGTTTCAAGGAAATACCACCTCATTTGCTTGGTAGTATCCTTAAACAGGCAGGAATCAGTAGAAACGAATTTCTTAATAAAATGAAATTAACCGGACGCGATTGGCACAGAATTCAAGGTCACAAAGAGTAAAATACGGCTTATTTTTAAGTGGGGCAGCAAACCTTAAATACATATTTCATACAATATGAAAATATGAAAATTGAAGAAAAATACGTGAAAGTGGGTGAAAGAGGGCAGGTAGTGATACCGAAAGCACTAAGGGATGCCGAAGGCATAAAACCCAACCAATTGGTCAAAATAATTGGAGAGCCCGGCCAGATCGTAATAAGAAAGGTGTCCCATATCAAGGAGCCAGAAGATGTGATATTTGACATTCTTGGCAAAATGAAGCTTGCCGACAAAGACTGGGAAAGAATACACAGGCAAAGGGAATAACCGATGAAATATTGTGCTGATACCTGGTTTTTTATTCAGCTTACAAATCGGCACCCAAAAGCCGTAGATATATGGAGCGAAATAAAATCAGGTAAAGGTAGGCTGGTTGTTTCGACTGTTGTTATAGCAGAGGCTGTAAAGGAAATTCTGAAAAACAATTTATTCAGGGATTTGGGTGATTTTCTGCACGCATTCTCGGTATCGGAAAATATAACGGTTATTGATGTAACCAAGGAGATAGCTACCGATGGAGGGAAGTACTCGTTCTCCCAAAACATGACGACCATTGACGGCATCATACAAGCTACTGCCATAAAAACGGATCATATAAATATCCTGTCGCGCGATGAACATTATAAAAAAGCCGAAAAACAGGGGCTAATAAAAAGGGTATTTTGGTAGGAAATTCAATTACGGTGCTAATTTGACAAAGAAGTTTGCGATAATTGTAGAAAAAGGAAGAGGGCATTACACGGCGTATGTTGCCGGTTTGGCGTGCTGCTACGCTAAAGGAAAAACCTTCAACGCATTGATTAAAAACGCTCAAAAATCGATTAAGCGTTATCTCAAAAACGAGGATGACGCCCCAGAAAGTGACTTTGTAGGTGTCCGTATATTAGAACTGCATGCACGCTCGCCAATGAAATTTACTGTTGTCATAGAAAAGGGAGAAAAATATTATATTGCATACGTTCCTTCGATGTCTGGATGCCATACCCAAGCCCCGACAATTAAAAAACTTATGGAGTATATCAAAGAGGCTGCAGTTCTTCACCTTTCATTGTACAAAAACAATAAAAAATCGGATTTTGTAGGCTTTAGATTACTAGAGGTTTAGTCATTAGATTATTTCCTATTGCCGCCAGCAAACTGATAAAGTTGCTTGAAAAGAAAGGTTTCAGGCCTGTAAGACATGAAGGCAGCCACTTGAGATTAATACACCCAAACGGGAGATCAACGACCGTTCCTATACATGGTTCAAAAGAAATAGAACCAGACCTTCTAAATACGATACTTAGACAGGCAGGAATCAGTAGAAACGAATTTCTTAATAAAATGAAATTAACCGGACGCGATTGGCACAGAATTCAAGGTCACAAAGAGTAAAAAAGTGGGGCCTTCATAGAATCTACATTAATATAAATTAAGCTAATAAATTGTATGGAAAAAGGCACGCGCTTCCTTGTCACATGCCTGTCTTTTCTTATTACAGTGCCTCTGGCGATCCTAGCCATCGGTTTTGTCAATGAACTGTTGGGCAGGCTCGCAACCGCTGTTGTCATGGTGCTCATTATGCTGTTAGTACGCAAATTTCCCCTAAATATGACAGGCGATTTGTACGAGCTGGAAAGCAACCTGTCGTTCCAGAAAAAAATCATTATTTTATTCGTGATTTTGTTGGGCGCTCTAGCCGGCATAGTGTTGTCTTTGCAGTTCGGCTTCTTCTGAATCAGGCCTTAATACGGTCTATCTTTGCCGCAAGTATGAAATCGTTTTCCGTCAATCCGTTCAAAGCGTGAGTGAATGTTATAATCTTGACTTTATTCCATCCCCAAACATGGATATCGGGATGGTGGCCTTCCTCTTCGGCCAACGCAGCTACACTGTTTACAAACTTCATCGCGGTTGCAAAATCCTTGAATTTGAAATTCTTCTCTATCCTGTTATTCACGATGCTCCAATTTCTGATTTTTCCAAGGTACTTAACGGCCTCGTCCTCGCTCATCGACGACCCGTAGCCTTCGCACGGGAGGCATTTCTTTTCCGTTAGTTCCATAATCTCAGCCCGTAAATTATTACAACATGAGCAATTTAAGCATCCCAAAAAAGGGTTGTTAGAAGCAGAAGAACTTTATGGAGATCACATTCTATGGATAATGACCAATAGACGAAAGCCTTAACGCCAATGAGAACAATGCTAATAACAATGAAAATGCCATGGGAAGCATAAAACCAGAAACGCCTTTTACATTGCCCAAAGGCAAAAGCTTGCAAACCTTTTTCGATATTCCCGCGTTATGCACGCTGTCAATAACCTCGTCTATATCTTTGTAACTTGCACCGCTTTCTTCGGCCAAGCCGGAAAAGGAAACGGACTTGACATATATTCCGCGCGCCTCCATGTCTTTTTGAAGTTTGTCGCCTCGCACCATATTCCTTGCCTGCGTTCGTGACATCGTGCGTCCGGATCCATGACACGTCGAACAAAATGTTTCTGACGCTTTTTCGCTGCCAACCAATAAGTACGAACCCGTTTCCATTGAGCCGCCGATAATTACAGGCGAACCGTCGCCGCGGAACTCTTTTGGTATTTCTTCGCGGCCCGCCGGATACGAACCCGTGGCGCCTTTCCTGTGCACGACAACTTCCTTAATGGAGCCGTCAACTTTATGTTTTTCCAGTGACGCGCGATTGTGAGCCACATCAAAAACCTGTCGCAGGCCCAGCGATTCGGCGTCTTGCTTGAACGTTTCGGAAAAAACTTCGCGTATTCTGTGCAATATCACTTGTCGGTTTGCAAAAGACATATTCACTCCGCATTTCATCGCTTTGAAATAGTCCTGGCCTTCCGGCGAGCTAAACGGCGCGCACGCAAGCTCGCGGTCGAGGATTTTTATTTTGTATTTACTTTCCATCACGTCGAGAAATGTTTGCAGATAATCCGTGCCTATTTGATGGCCGAATCCGCGACTGCCACAATGGAACATCACCACAATCTGGTTTTCAAACAATCCCCATTTCTTCGCAAGCGTTTCGTCTGCAATGTTTTCTTTCTTCACAACCTGTATTTCCAGGTAATGGTTGCCGGACCCCAAAGTTCCGATCTGGTTAAAACCGCGGTCAATCGCTTTCGAAGAAACTTTTGAGGTGTCGGCGCCTTCGGCGCATCCGTTTAGCTCTGTCCTTTCTAAATCTTCGTCCCAGCCATAGCCGTTTTTAACAGCCCAATGCCCGCCTTCGACTATTAATTTCCTGAACTGGTCTTTCGTTAATTTGACAAATCCTGTAGAACCGACGCCGGCTGGAACCTTTGCAAAAAGCTTGTCGACTAACTGTTTCATGTGCGGCTTGACGTCTTTCAGCGTTAAATTTGTCAAAACCAAGCGCATACCGCAGTTTTGCGACTCGAATCAAGTTTTCGCTTGAAATCAGATGTCGAACCCGATACCGCCTGGCGAAATCACGCCTTCTGTCGCATCAAACGCTGCTACGCCGCCAATCGGAAATCCGTACCCGGAATTGCCCCTTAATCATAAGGTATGGCCATCGGGCATGCAAAAAGCATGGTTGATGATTCCCGGCAACATCGCTACGTTTGTGTTTCGGTATCTCCCAGACGTAATCATTTATCTTGTCTAATTTCGGTTTCTGTAAATTATCCCTGAATCCCATCTCGATTTTCACCCCCCTTTCTAAGAGCCTATAAAGTCTATAATTATTAGGCGGGAAGAAACCTTATATACATAGCTGACAAAATTGGTTTGATCGTTATGCCCATATCGTCCGCGCCGTACACAAGGAAATACGCGCACACAAAAACCAGAGGCGCGGAAACGAACGTGACCTGTGGTTTTTGCGGTAGGTTGGTTCCTCGTTACAAGACTTTCGTCAAATACAGGGGCTTCCGCATAACTGACCCCGGCATTCTCAAAGCCGTCGACCCGATGTATGTTTCCGTTTATTCGCAAAAAGTCTACGCCTGCCCGAGCTGCGCAAGGCACAGGGGCATAATCAAACCCGGCAAAACCGTGCGCAAGAAACACCATCATACCATGTCCAGGCCGATGTAGTAGCTGGAAGCATACCGCCTCGGCGGATAAAGTAATTATAGGCCAAAAACACAATATACAATGGGTAGCATGTTCAAAGTAACCGCTCTGCGCGGTGCGCTAAGAAAAAAGCTGTTCAAGACTGAACAGAAAATACAATTATATAACAGCGTCTACCCTATATTTCTTCGGCGCCAGAAAACGCCGCTTCTCATAACCAGCCACCCTGAAAACATACACGACATCAATATTCGCTATCCGCTGATAGACCCGTTTCTTTACGCGAACATAGCTTGGGACACCGAAAAAAGCGAACTCGTTTACAAGGTCGTGGAACCGGTGCTGACAGACGAGGACAAAAAGATAATCGCGGACATAACACAGGATTTGATGGAACTGCTGGAGGTAGAGCTGTCTTCTATCACGAAAAAAGCCGAGGCCATAAAATACCTTGAAGAACACGTTAAGAGGATAATAAACGAAGCCGGGATAAACGTACCGAAGCACAAATACGGAAAAATCTTTTACTACATCTACCGCAATTTCATTGGCCTGAACGAGATAGAACCTTTCATGAATGACCCGCGCATAGAAGACGTAGGCTGCGATGGCGTCGGCGTTCCGATTTACGTGGTGCACAGGGTTTTCGGGTCTATAAAAACCAATGTAAAATTCGACAGCGTTGATGTGTTGAGAAATCTTGTTGTAAAAATCGCGGAAAGGTGCGGCCGTTACATAAGCTACGCCGAACCCATACTTGATGGAAGCCTGCCTGACGGCTCGCGTGCCCACGCATCGTTGTCTTCGGACGTTACGACGCACGGCCCGACTCTTTCCATAAGGAAGTTCAAGGAAGACCCGTTTTCGCCAACAGACATAGTAGGCGTAGGAACTGCCTCGACCGAACTTATGTCTTACCTGTGGACTGCTGTTGAGCATGGTTCAAGCATACTTATCTGCGGGGGTGTTGCAACAGGCAAAACTTCAATGCTAAACTGTTTGTCAATGTTCATAAAACCGGAAGAGAAAATCGTCACAATAGAGGACACGCGCGAACTTAGTCTGCCGCACGAAAACTGGATCCCAAGCGTTTCCCGCGCAGGTTTCGGCGTACCCACCGCAACAGGGGAAAAGTACGGGGAAGTAAGCCTGTTCGATTTGTTGAAAGGATCCTTCCGCCAGAATCCGGATTACGTGATTGTCGGCGAGGTCCGTGGAAAGGAAGCGTATGTCATGTTCCAAGGCATGGCTTCAGGCCACGCGTCAATGACAACAATGCACGCAGACTCGATTGAAGGCGTTATGCGCAGGCTGATAACGCCGCCGATAGAATTGCCGCCCTCTCTGATAGAAACATTGGATATGATCATAGTTCTGTCGCACGCGCGCGAAATAGGAAAATCCGCAAGGCGTATCATGGAAATAGACGAAATAGAATCGATGGACGCTGCGACCGGCAGAGTGCATCACGTACGCGCCTACGCCTGGGATCCTATTACGGACACGCACCAAAAAAAAGAGGACAGCATACTTCTGCACAAGATTGCGGCTAAAATGGGAATCACCCTCGAATCTTTGATAAAAGGCAAGGAAGAAAAGGAAAAAGTCCTGGACTGGATGCTGCAAAGGAAAGTCACCAAATTCGAAGACGTGGCCAATATGGTTAACCTGTACTACAAAGACAGGCAGACGCTGATGGATTGGGTTGAAAAGAATATAGAACCGTATTCCACCATGAGCAAGGAGGATGTCAAAAGACTCGCCTCCACAGCAGCCGGGATAAAAATACTCGGAGAAAAATAGTATCTTTTTTTCAACTTTAACTTGTTAGCGGGAAATCCCACATGCTTACCGGTGGGATGAGAGCGGACATAAGAAATGATAGGCATATAATAAATACATAGACGAACAAAAGGGAATGTAATGAGAACTTACAAATTCAGAATTTATCCATTAAAGAAACAAGAAGTACAAATGAAAGAACACCTTTGGATAGAAAAGAATTTATGGAACAAACTTCTTGAAGCTAACAAGAAAAGATATGACGAAACAAAGAAATTCCTGACAAAAAGCGAAATGCAAATAATGGTAAAGAACAGGTTCGGTGAAAAGGGTGTTTACATATCCTTTGAGGAGAGCCCTGAAATAGTAAAAACCGACATGAAATTATTCGGCATGGACTTTGACACGCTGGAAGCCGAAAAAAAAGTTGTTTTCGTCAAATACGACCCTTACCACATAGAAGACATTTTTGATATCATAGAATCCAATGTCCGTTTAACCGGCGCAACCCGGGTTTGCATAGACTCGATATCGGCGCTGGGCCTTTATGTGCGTGATATCCCGGAACTTAGGCGCATGATATTCAACCTTGGCATGACGCTTCGAAAGCTGAACTGCACATCGATCATCACTTCAGAAATCCCGCCAGGGGCTTCGGGCATATCGAGGTTCGGTGTTGAAGAATTCATCAGCGACAGCGTTGTGGTTCTTTATTACTTTAAAACGGAAACAACATTCACCCGCGCCGTAACGATCTGGAAAATGCGCGCCACGAACCATTCAAAGAAGATACACCCGTATGAAATCGGCGAAAAAGGCGTTATTACATACCCGCAGGAAGAAGCTGTCATGAAAGGGTAAACTACCCACCGCTACACGGGAAATCATTGATTTCCTGTGCACGAAAACCTAATGGTTTTCGTTGAAGCGTGTGGGCATTCCATAGGTTGACAAAATATGGTTCACAGAACTCGATTCGCCAACCGCATCGGAACGCAGAAGTCCGTTTACTGGGACTCGTGTCTTGGAAATCTGGATAGAACTCAGATTGGTAAGACCGTGAGTTTTGTTCCGCTCCAAGACGGATTTGACAGCGATTGCCAACGAGGCTTTCCTGTCACTATTTACAATCATACCGCACTTACATTTGTAAAGGGCGTAATTCCCAGTCTGGTGTCCGTTGTTTACTGCACCGCAGTGCGGGCACCATTTGGAAGTGTGGTAAGCGTCAACTTCGTGAATAGGAATTTGGAACATCCCGCTGTTGGATTTAAGAAATTCCTTGAACTTACTGTAAGGTATTGTACTTATTTTTCGGTTGGTCTTCTTGTTAAAATTTCCTCTTTTGCCTCTGATATTTTTCAGGTTTTCAACCGCAATTCCGGCATTATAAAATTTGGCAAGATTCACAATTTCCTTAACAATTTGTCCGCTTCTTGTTTTTACAAAATCAGACTGTTTACGTTTCAATCTTTCAAGGTGCTGGCTTGCCCTGTGAGAGCCTTTATCGGCAAGGCTCTTGAGATGCGCCCTTCTTTCGCTGTATCTTCTTTGACGAATCGCAACATCCCTGCCGAAGTAAAGCTGTCTGGCGACTTTGGAAGTTTGAGCATCAAAAACCGTAACAGCGGCGAGTGTGGAAGAACCTACATCGATGCCAACAACGTATCTTTTATCGGTATCCGGCTTGGCAAAGCCTTTTTCGAGAATAACGGCAATTCTACCGTTTTTCAAAAGGGAAACGTTGTCAAAAATCCAGCCGTCATTAAGGAAAGAACCAAATCTTTGAAACTGCTTGTCGGTTCTTATCGGAATTACAAAACTCTTTTTAGGGGAATAGGTAATTTTGAAACAGGGTTTATCTCTTTTGGTATGAACAAGTTTGAGCCTGTCAACTTAAGGCTTGTAGTAAGGATATGCCCTAACAAGGACATATCCTTAAAAGGTGGTTAATGGAACTACAAGCTATAATGAAT